>JANXYA010000198.1 GCA_025350345.1 Gammaproteobacteria bacterium | reverse complement strand
CGGTGGTGCTGCCGAACGTCAAGATCGGCAGTGGCTGCACGATCCGCCAGGCCATCCTCGATGAGGGCTGCGAAGTGCCGGAGGGCATGCAGATCGGCGTCGATCGCGCCGCGGACGCGGCGCGCTTCCGCGTGACCGAAGGCGGTGTGGTGCTGGTGACTCCGGAAATGCTGCAGCGGAGCGCTGCGGGCGCGTGACCGAAGCGCGGCGCTTCCCCGTCGTGCTGCTGTGGCACATGCACCAGCCGCAGTACCGCGATCCGCTCAGCGGCGAGTACATCCTGCCGTGGACGTACCTGCACGCGATCAAGGACTACGTCGACATGGCCGCGCACCTGGAGGCCAATCCGCGTGCCCGCGCGGTCGTGAATTTCACGCCGGTGCTCATCGAGCAGCTCGAAGAGCTGGCCGCGCGCGTCAGTGCGCACCTGCAGCGCGGCGAGCGGCTTCCGGATCCGGTGCTGGCCCTGCTGTCGGAGCAGCCCCTCCCGGCGGACCCCGATGCGCGCCTGGCACTGGTCCGGGCCTGCCTGCGCGCTGAACGCACGCAGCTCATCGCACGTTTCCCGGCCTATGCGCAGCTCGTGGCGCTCGCCGAATCAGCCGGCGCGAGCGACGGCGCGGAGTTTGCCACGGACCCGTACCTGCGCGACCTGGGCGTCTGGTACCACATTGCCTGGCTGGGCGAGACCGTCAAACGCAGCGACGCGCGGGTTGCGGCGCTCATCGGGCGCGGGCGCGATTTTACCGCGGCGCACCGGCGGAGCCTGCTCGAGCTGATCGGCGAACTGCTCGCCGGGGTGCTGGGGCGCTACCGCGCGCTGGCCGAGCGTGGCCAGGTCGAACTGGCCATGTCCCCGTACGGGCACCCGATCCTGCCGCTGCTGATCGATTTCCAGGCGGCGCGCGAATCCATCGCCGACGCGCCGCTCCCGCACGCTGCGCGTTATCCGGGCGGAGCGGAGCGCGCGGACTGGCACCTGCAAGCCGCCGCGCACGTGTTCCAGCGCGCCTTCGGGCATGTGCCCGCCGGCTGCTGGCCCTCGGAGGGCGCGATCAGTGCCCGCTCGCTCGAACTCATCGACCGGCATGGCATGCGCTGGGCGGCGAGCAGTGGCAACGTCCTGCGCGGCTGTCTCGACGCCCCCGGCGCCGGGGACAGCGAGCGGAGCGCCGCCGCCGAGCTGCACCCCTGGCGCGTGCCGGGCCAGGAACTCAGTGTGTTCTTCCGTCACGATGAACTGTCGGACCTGATCGGCTTCACCTATTCCAGCTGGCACGGCGATGATGCCGTGCGGCACTTCATCGGCGAGCTCGAGCGCTTCGCGCTCGAGCAGGCCGATCATCCCGGCACGATGGTGCTGGTGGCGCTCGATGGGGAAAATGCCTGGGAGCACTACCCCTACAACGGGTACTACTTCCTCAACGGCCTGTACGCCGCGCTCGCCGACCATCGGCAGCTCGAGCTGTGCACGTTCAGCGAGCTGCTGGCGCGCCCGGTGCCGGTGCAGCCGTTGCCGCGCGTCGTGGCCGGCAGCTGGGTGAACGGCACGCTGGCCACCTGGATCGGTGATCGGGACAAGAACGCAGGCTGGGACCTGCTCGTGCAGGCCAAGAGCGCCGCGGACGAAGTGCTGGCGGACGCCGCCCTGCCGGGGCGGCGGCGCGAGTCGATCGAAAGGCAGCTGGCGTTGTGCGAGAGTTCCGACTGGTTCTGGTGGTTTGGCGATTACAACCCGTCCCAGGCCGTGCTCGAATTCGATCGCCTCTATCGCCACCAGCTGGCGAGTCTGTACCGCCTGCTCGAGCGCGAACCGCCCGAGACACTGGCCAGAGTGATCTCGGTTGGACGTGGTGAGCCCGAGGGCGGGGGAGTCATGCGGCGCGCGCAGCAATGATGGCGTTGCCGGTGCTCGATCGCCGCCGGAGCGGTGTACTGCTCCATCCGACGGCCCTCATCGGCGCACAGGCCGGCCGGGGTGCGCTCGGCAGCGCCGCGCGCAACTTTATCGACTGGCTGAGTGCCGCCGGAGCGAGTGTCTGGCAGGTGCTGCCGCTGGGCCCTGTCGGTGTGGACCTCTCGCCCTACTGGGTGCGCTCGGATCAGGCCGGCAATCCCGCGCTCATCGATCTGCACGAGGCGCAGGACCCGCTGCAGGCCCGCGGCGACTACGAGGATTTTTGCGGCACCGAGCGTGACTGGCTCGAGGACTACGTGTTGTACGCGGCCCTGAGCCAGGCGCATGGCGCCGAGCCGTGGTGGACCTGGCCCGAGCCCCTGCGCGCACGGCAGCCTGGAGCACTGCGCGAGGCGGCGGCGCGGCTCGCGCCGGAGCTGGAGCGGCTGCGCATCGAGCAGTGGGGATTCGATCGCCAGTGGACGGCGCTGCGGACTTACGCGCGGGCGCGCGGCGTGCTGCTGTACGGCGATCTGCCGATCTACGTGGCGCCCGATTCGGTCGCCACCTGGACGAAGCGCAATCAGTTCCAGCTCGCCGCCGACGGCCGCCCTGTAGCGCGGGCCGGCGTGCCGCCGGATTACTTTGCTGCCGACGGGCAGCTGTGGGGCAACCCGCTCTACGAGTGGGAGCAGGCGCGGCGGGATGGCTTCGCGTTCTGGCGCGCGCGGCTGGCCAGCCAGCTGCGGCGCTTCGATCTGGTGCGCGTGGATCATTTTCGCGGGCTGGCCGCTTACTGGTCGGTGCCAGCGGCGGCGCGCACCGCTCGTGAGGGCGCCTGGGTGAGCGCACCCGGGGCGGAATTGCTGAGCTCCCTCAGGGACAGCTTCGGTCCGCTGCCACTCGTCGCCGAGGATCTGGGCGTCATCACCCCGGACGTGGTGGCGCTGCGGCGCAGCTTCGGACTGCCGGGCATGCGTGTCCTGCAGTTCGGCTATGACGGCGCGCCGGACAACCCGCACCTGCCACGCAACTACACGCCCGACACGGTGGCCTACACGGGCACCCACGACAATGACACCACGCTTGGCTGGTACCGCTCGCTCGCTCGCGCCACCGCGCGGCGCGTCGCGGCCAGTCTCGGTGTCCGCGCGAGGGAGGTGCCGCAGGCGATGCTGCGCGCGGTGCTGGGCTCGGTGGCCGTGCTGGCGGTCGTACCGCTCCAGGATGTACTGGGACTCGGGAGCGAGGCGCGCTTCAACGTGCCCGGCACGGTCGGCGGCAACTGGCGCTGGCGCGTCGATCCCGGTGCCCTGACCAGCGCCGTTGCCGGCGAGCTGCGCGCCCTGAACGAGTCGTGCGGGCGCGCGGCGCCAACAACGGGTGGCCGCTAGGAATTACGAGGAGTCATCGAAGCCCGCCGCTCGCGCATGGGCGATTTTTCTGGGGATCGATTCCCGGATATGACCGGGTTAGGATGGTCCGCAACAACGAGGGGGCTAGTCATGGTGAGTGGATCCGGG
>JANXYA010000322.1 GCA_025350345.1 Gammaproteobacteria bacterium | reverse complement strand
ACCAGCTCGATGTTGGCCTCGTAGTAGGCATCGACCGTGCCGACGTCGCGCCAGTAGCTCTGCGCGCGCGTCTTCACGTCGGTGAAGGGGTAGGCAAACACCTGCAGCTTGTCGATGGCCGGCGGGATGATGTTGCGGCCGAAGTCGTGCTTGGACTTGGGCGCGTTCGCATCTTCGGTCAGCAGCTTCTCGAGCAGCCGGGCGTTGAATACGTAGATGCCCATCGAGGCCAGGGCGGCGTCGGGCTTGCCGGGAATCGGCTCAGGCTCCTGCGGCTTCTCGGCGAATTTCGTCACGCGGTTCCACTCGGTCACCGACAGCACGCCGAACTCCCGCGCCTTGTCGCGCGAGACTTCCACCACGCCCACGGTGATGTCAGCGCCCTTTTCCACGTGATAGGCGACCATCGGGCCGTAGTCCATCTTGTAGATGTGGTCCCCCGCGAGCACCAGCACGTGCTTGGGCCGCTGCGCGCGGATCAGCTCGAGATTCTGGTAGACGCAATCGGCCGTGCCGCGATACCAGTGTTCGCCGATCTGCTGCTGCGCGGGCACCACGTCGATGAACTCGCCGAACTCGCCGCGCAGGTAGCTCCAGCCGCGCTGCACATGCTGGATCAGCGACTGCCCCTTGTACTGGGTCATGATGAATATCTGGCGGATGCCCGAGTTCACGCAGTTGGACAGCGGGAAGTCGATGATCCGGAACTTGCCGCCGAAGGGTGTGGCCGGCTTGCAGCGGTGTTCGGTCAGCTCGTGCAGCCGCTCCCCGCGCCCGCCCGCCATGATGACCGCCAGGGCACCGCTGGTCAGCCGGCTGACGTAACGGCCAGAGGAAGTGCGGGCAGTCGGCTTTGCCATGACAGTCGCTACTCTATTAAGGTCCTCGCGGCGAGTATAGTCCCCGCGATGAGGGCGGTAGCAGACTGGATTGACGCTCTGGCGGAAGATCTCCGGCGCCTTGCCGCCGGCACTCACCACGACCCGCATGGGGTGCTGGGCGCGCGCGAGCGCGGCGGTGAGGCCACCCTGCTCGTCCATCTTCCCGATACCGCCTCGGTCGGCATCGACGGGCGCCACACGATGCAGCGCGTGGCCGGCTCCGATTTCTTCCGCTGGCAGGGCCCGCCGGGCGCCCTCAGCCTGCACTACCGCCTGAGCCGCAGCGATGGCCGCGGCGGCAGCCAGGAGCGAATCGACCCGTACAGCTTCTTCCCGACCATCGGGCCGCAGGACCTGACGGCCTTCAGTGGCGGGTTCGAAGCCCGCGCCTGGCAGTTCCTCGGCGCCCAGTGCATGGAAGTGGACGGGGTGGCGGGCGTCCGCTTTGCGGTCTGGGCGCCCAACGCCGAGCGTGTCAGCGTCGTCGGACCCTTCTGCGACTGGGACGGCCGGCGTTACCCGCTGCGCAGTCTCGCCTCCCCGGGCGTGTGGGAGATCTTCCTTCCGGGCCTCGGCGCGGGTGAGCTATACAAATTTGAGCTGCGGCAACGCGGCGGCACGGTGGTCCTCAAGACCGACCCCTACGGCCGGGCCTCAGAGCTGCGGCCGGGAACGGCCTCGATCGTGTGCGACAGTCACTACGGCTGGAGCGATGCGCTCTGGCTGCGCTCGCGCCGCGAGCGCGACTGGCTGCACGCCCCCTTAAGCATCTACGAGCTCCACATCGGCTCGTGGCGGCAGCATCCGGACGGCCGGTTCTACACTTACCGCGAGCTGGCGGCCGCCCTCATCCCCTACGTGCGCGAGCAGGGCTTTACGCACATCGAACTGCTGCCGATCACCGAGCACCCGCTGGACGACTCCTGGGGATACCAGACCACGGGCTACTTTGCGCCCACCAGCCGCCACGGTGCACCCGATGAGCTGCGTTATTTCGTCGATCAATGCCATCTGGCCGGCATCGGCGTGCTGCTCGACTGGGTGCCGGGGCATTTCCCGCGCGACGCCCACGGCCTGCCGCGCTTCGATGGCACCGCGCTCTATGAATATGAGGACCCGCGCAAGGGCGAGCACCGCGACTGGGGCACGCTGATCTTCAACTACGAGCGGCACGAGGTGCGCTCCTTCCTGCTCTCGAGCGCCTGCTACTGGCTGGAGGAATTTCATTTCGACGGCCTGCGCGTCGATGCCGTCGCCTCGATGCTGTACCTGGACTTCGGCCGCCAGGGCGACTTCGTGCCCAACCGCTACGGCGGCCGCGAGAATCTCGAGGCCATCGAGTT
>JANXYA010000294.1 GCA_025350345.1 Gammaproteobacteria bacterium | reverse complement strand
CTCGCACCCTTGCCCTGGTCATTACGCGGTTCCGCGCTGAGTTCGAAAGCAATACGCATTTAAATGCTCCTTGACGTTCTAACCACGGGCCGGCACTGCGACCAGTGCCCGCCCACCTGAAAACCTTTCCCTAATCGATGTACAGCGAACTGACCGACTCTTCGTCGCGGATGCGGCGAATGGTCTCGGCCAGGAGCGCCGCGACGGACAGCTGGCGGATCCGCGCGCACTGGCGCGCCGCCTCGCTGAGCGGAATCGTGTCGGTCACCACCAGCTCGTCCAGCGCCGAGCCGGCAATGCGCTCGACCGCGTTGCCCGACAGCACGGCGTGCGTGATGTAGGCGACGACGCGCTCGGCGCCTTCATCCTTAAGGGCCTGTGCCGCGAGGCACAGCGTGCCGGCGGTGTCGACCATGTCGTCGATCAGCACGCAGCTGCGCCCGGCGACCTCGCCGATGATGTTCATGACCTTCGATTCATTCGGGCGCGGGCGGCGCTTGTCGATGATCGCCAGTTCCGCATCATCAAGCCGCTTGGCGAAGGCGCGCGCGCGCACCACGCCGCCGACGTCGGGGGAGACCACGACCACCTTCGGATAGGCCTTGCGCCACACGTCGCCAAGCAGGACCGGTGAGCCGAAGACGTTATCGACCGGAATGCCGAAGAATCCCTGGATCTGCTCGGCGTGCAGGTCAAGCGTCAGCACGCGCTGCACGCCGGCACCGCAGATCATGTCGGCGACCAGCTTCGCCGTGATCGCCGCCCGCGTCGCCCGCGGCCGCCGGTCCTGGCGCGAGTAGCCGAAATAGGGCACCACCGCGGTGATGCTCCCGGCCGAGGCGCGCCGGCAGGCATCGGCCATCACCAGCAGCTCCATCAGGTTCTCGTTGACCGGCGGGCAGGTCGATTGCAGCAGGAACACGTCGCGCCCGCGCACGTTTTCCATCAGCTCGACGTTCACCTCGCCGTCGCTGAAGCGGCCCACGGCGGCACGCCCGATGGGCAGCATCAGGTGCCGGGCGATGTCGTGGGCCAGCCCCGGATTGGCGTTGCCCGCTAACAGCGTGATCGACTGCGAATCCACTCTTGCTCCGTCCCTCTGTTCGACCTGGCTGGGGTGGAAGGATTCGAACCTCCGAATGGCGGGATCAAAACCCGCTGCCTTACCACTTGGCGACACCCCAAGAAATTGGGCGGTGGTCCGCACCCGGTGAGCTTAACGCTCCTCGCTGAGCGCCGCCGCCAGCGGCGAGCGATTCACGCCGCGCGCGACAAAACTCCTCCATTCCTCCGGCACTCGCGCGGCGAGGCGCTCGGCGTCGGCGGCGCGTCCAAGCGCCGTATACACACACGAGCCCGTGCCGCTCAGGCGCGCCACCCCGGCTGCGCGCGTCGCCAACCAATTGAGCGCTGCGTCGATCGCCGGGTAGCGCTGGCGCACCACGGCCTCGCAATCGTTGCGCGTCCCGGCCGCTGAAAAGGCGCGTATTGTGATGAGGGGGGAATTTCGTGTCAATTCAGGGGCCTGGAATATGTCGGCGGTCGAGACAGGGACGCCGGGATACACCACCAGATACCAGGCCTCCGGGACCTCCGTGGGCGTCAGCTGCTCCCCGCGCCCCTGCGCCCAAGCCGATGAACCGTGTACGAAAACTGGCACGTCCGCCCCCAGGGTGAGCCCCAGGTCGGCCAGTGCCTGGACGCTCCAGCCCGTGCCCCAAAGCCGGTTCAGCACCTGCAGCACCGTGGCGGCATCCGAGCTGCCGCCCCCGAGTCCCCCGCCCACGGGGATGCGCTTGCGGACCCGGATGCGCGCGCCGCGCCGCGCGCCGCTGGCCTCTTGCAGGGCGCGTGCGGCACGCACCACCAGGTCCTGGTCGGGCGATATTGCGGCCGGACCCTCGATGCGCTCGATGCGCGGCTCCTCGGTCGCCTCGATGGCGATCTCATCGCCCCAGTCGAGGAGTTGATACAGGGTCTGCAGGTCGTGGTAGCCGTCCGTGCGGCGACCCGTGATGTGCAGGAACAGATTGAGCTTCGCCGGCGCCGGCCACCACCGGCCTGGATTGTGTGCCGGCGCCGCCATGGCGCTCAGCCGAAGCGCCACTGCGCAATATGCAGTTTCATCCGCAGCGCGCCCCGGTGCAGCGAGAGCTGCCGGGGCAACCACCGTCCACCGCTCAACCCATACTCGCCGTAGTCCACCTGCCACTCGCCCTGCTGGAGCTGTGCCAAGTGCGCGGCGGCATCGAGCGATTCGATCGCGGTCGCCGACGGATCGGGCACCCCCAGCAGCCAGTAGCGCAGGCTCGTCAGGGGCGGTTCAAATCCGAGGATCTTCACCAGCTGCTCGTGCGCGGCCTCGCCATCGGATCGCGTGCCGTCGGCGCCGATCAAATGCAGGGCGGTGCCGTCGAAACTCACCCGGGCACCGCCCACGCCCAGCGGCGCGCGCAGCAGCAGCTCGCTGGTCACGCCCTCCTGCTGCCAGCGCAGCGTCGCGCTGAATCCCTCGCTGGCCGTGGCCACGGCCAGCTGAGCGCTGAAGCTATAGCGTTCGACGGCCTGCAGCGCCGCGCGCCGCTCCGGCCAGGACATCGCCGGCTGTGGGGCAAGGGAGCGGCAGGCTCCGAGCCAGAACAGCAGGAGCAGCAGTGGCGAGGCCCGCAAGGCATGCCTCATGCGCTCCGCTCGCTCGCACGCCGCACCGCTCGGAGGGCTCATGATTCAGATCGTCGTGAGCGGTGCCGGCTCCAGCGCCGGTGGCGGCTTGGGCGCCGACAGCGCCGGCGCGTAGCGATGCACGGTGGCGGCGAGCCGTGGGTTCTCCGGGTCGGCCGCAAGTGCGCGCTGCCAGGCCGCTTTCGCCTCGCTCTTCTTGCCCGCAGCCCACAGCACCTCGCCCCAATGCGCGCCAATATCACCGTCGTGCAGCAATCGGAAGGCACGCTCCAGCGCGGCCGCCGCCGCACTGCCCTGCCCGCGCCGGTACAACACCCAGCCGAGGCTATCGAGCACGGCCGGGTTGTCGGGCTGCCCTGCCAGTGCCGCGCGAATCAGCTGTTCGGCGCGGGGCAGGTCACGCCGGTGATCAGCCAGTGTGTACCCCAGGGCATTGGTGACGTTGTCATCGAGAGGTCGCTCGCGATGCAGGGCCTCGAGCGCGGCGACGGCCTCGCCGACCCGGCCCGCGCGCTCGAGCAGCACTGCGCGCTGATAGCTGATGTCAGGGTTCCCGGGCGATCGGCGCAGCGCACTGTTGACCCGGCTTAAGGCTTCATCGTTAGCGCCGGAGACCGACAGCAGCTCGGCACCAGCGAGATCGGCGCGGATGCGCTCATCCGGTTCAGCGTCACGGGGTGCACTGAGGATGCGCACGGCGCCGTCGCGGTCTCCCTGGCGATAGAGAATGCCGGCCGTGCGGCGGCGCCCTTCGCCCTCGAAGGCCGTACCCATCAGCAGCGCATAGTCGCGGGTCGCCGCGTCGTCATCGCCGCGACGCTCGGCAATCAGGCCCAGGTAATACACCGCCATGGGTGCGGAAGCCGCATCATGCAGCAGGCCGTTGCAGCGCTGTTCCGCGACGGCGTAGTCGCTGCGCTCGATCGCGAGCTCGGCCAGCAATCGCGCCGCCGCGCCGCCCGCCTCCTTGTCCGTGAGCAGGCCCTGCAGCTCGGTCTGCGCCGCCTCGTCCTGGCCGAGCACCATGAGCGATTGCGCGAGGGTCAGTCGCCCTCCCTTGCCGGTTGCGGCAAGTCGGGCCGCGGCGCCGGCGGCCTTGGCGTCTCCCAGCACGGCCTGGGCACGCGCCGTGATCTGCGCCACATCCGCCTCCCCAGCCCCCGCCGCGCGGGCGCGCTGGGCGTGGAGCAGGGCCAGCTTGGCATCCCAGGCTTCGAGCGCGAGTGTCGCGGTCGCAAGCTGCGGCGCGGCCGCGGCGAGCGGTGGCGCGTCCAGGTCGCGCAGCATCGCCAGGGTCGTCTCGCTCCCCGCACTCTGGGACAGGGCGCCAATGGTCTCGGGAATGTGCTGCGCGCCGGCGGCGAGCCACAGGCTGAAGTGCCGCCGTGCCTCACCGATCTGCTGGGCGCCCAGGTCGGCGCGCACGAGCGCCAGGGTCGCCTCGGCATCGCCGGGCGCGAGCTGCAGCCAGCGGCTGGCCAGCGTGCGCGCCAGCGGGTACTGGCCGCAGGCCAGCGCCACGGCGGCGGCGTGCGAGGCGAGCTGCGGCTCGGCCAATTGTTGCACCGCCTGCTGGTAGCGCGTGGTTGCCATGCCGCAATCGCCGCGCTGCAGGGCCGCCTCCGCAGTGACGATCGCGGCATTGCCCTCGGTGGCGGCCGAACCGGCGCCTGCGATTGCGGCGCGGCCCACTGGACTCGCGAGCAGCGAGGCCAGGCAGGCGAGCACGGCGGCCAGCGATGGAGCGATCGGCGCGGGGCGGTGGCAAAGCAGCATGATCATGCGACTATAGCAGCACGATGAAAGATTCGATCCGCCAGAAGCTGGAAAAGTCGGCCGAACGCTATGAAGAAGTTGGACATATGCTCTCCGACCCCCAGGTGCTCGCGCGCCCGGAGCAGTTTCGCGAGCTGTCGGTCGAATATGCCCGCCTCCAGCCCACGGCCGCGGCGCTCCAGGAGTACCGCCGCCTCGAGACTGAGCTGCGCTCCGCCGAGGAACTGCGCCAGGACGGCGACGCCGGCATGCGCACGCTGGGCGAGGAGGAAGCGCTGCGCCTGCGCACGGCACTGGCAGAGCGCGGCGAGTCCCTGCAGCGCCTGTTGCTGCCGCACGATCCGCACGACGAAGGCAACATATTCCTGGAGATCCGCGCCGGTACCGGGGGCGATGAGGCCGCCATCTTCGCCGGTGACCTGTTGCGCATGTACAGCCGCTACGCGCAGCTGCGCGGCTGGCAGGTGGAGCTGCTGAGCGAGAGTTCCGGCGAGCACGGGGGGTATCGCGAGGTGATCTGCCGCGTCGTGGGGCGCGGCGCCTTCTCACGCCTGAAATTCGAATCCGGCACGCACCGCGTGCAGCGCGTGCCCGCCACCGAATCCCAGGGACGCATCCACACCTCGGCCTGCACGGTGGCCATTCTCCCGGAGCTGGCCGAGATCGATCGCATCGAGATCAATCCGGCCGATCTGCGCGTGGACACCTATCGCTCATCGGGCGCCGGCGGCCAGCACGTGAACAAGACCGAGTCGGCCATACGCCTCACGCACCTGCCCACCGGCGTGGTCGTCGAGTGCCA
>JANXYA010000292.1 GCA_025350345.1 Gammaproteobacteria bacterium | reverse complement strand
AAGGCATCGCTGACGCCCTGTTCCAGGGCCACCTGGCGGATGTTGTTGCCATAGTCGAAGGTCGGGATTCCGCGGCGCTTGAATTCCAGCATAGCGCGCACATGAGCGGCCATCGACGCGTTCGCCGCGGCGGTGACCTGCGCCGGGTCGCTCGCCTGCAGCGCCTCCCACTTTGGCACCGTCCACCCTGCCGGCAGGTAGCCGTGCACCGGATCATGCGCGGAGGTCTGATCCGTCACGGCGTCGGGCCTGACGCCGCGCCTCACCAGTTCCGGCAGCAGCTCGGCGGCGTTGCCGCACAGCCCGATGGAACGCGCTTCGCCGCGCGCCGCCACGGCGGCGATTCGCGCCAGCGCCTCATCCAGGCTCGCCGCCTGCTCGTCCAGATACCCGGTCGCCAGCCGCTTGTCGATGCGCGATTGCCGGCATTCGATCGCCAGCATCGAGGCGCCCGCCATGGTGGCCGCGAGCGGCTGGGCGCCGCCCATGCCGCCGAGCCCGGCCGTCAGGATCCAGCGTCCGCGCAGGTTGCCCCCGCAATGCCGGCGCCCCAGTTCCACGAAGGTTTCATACGTCCCCTGGACGATGCCCTGCGAGCCGATGTAGATCCAGGAGCCGGCCGTCATCTGGCCAAACATCATCAGGCCGCGCCGGTCGAGTTCGTTGAAATGCTCCCAGGTGGCCCAGTGCGGCACCAGGTTGGAGTTCGCGATCAGCACGCGCGGCGCATCGACGTGCGTGCGAAAAACGCCCACTGGCCGGCCCGACTGCACCAGCAATGTCTCATCATCACCGAGTCGGCGCAGCGTGGCGACGATGGCATCGAAGCATTCCCAGTTGCGCGCCGCCTTGCCGATGCCGCCGTATACCACCAGGTCCTCGGGTCGCTCGGCCACTTCAGGGTCGAGGTTGTTCATGATCATGCGCAGCGGTGCTTCCGTGAGCCAGGAACGGGCGCTGATCGTCGCGCCGCGCGGCGCGCGGATGACGCGATTCGCCCTGGTGCGCGCTGCTTCCGGTGACTTGACCTCAGCCATGGTGCAATCCCTCGCGAATGAGTGAGCGCAGGCGTCCTAATGTCTCACGATAACGCGCCTCGATGGCAGCCTCGTTGGCGTGCACGCCGTCGCGGATCACCCAGCGTCCGCTCACCATCACCTGCCGCGCGCGCGGTGCGGGCGCATCGAACACAAGCGCACTGAGGAAGTCGCCCGGCTCCTGCAGCGCCCAGTCGCCCGATTCCTCATCGTAGCTGACGAAATCGGCGCGCTGCGGTGCGTCGATGCCGGACGGCGCGGCCTGGCCGATGGCGCGCAGTCCGCCCGCCCACGCCAATTGATAGAGCCGATCGGCGACCGCCGGCGCCTGGGCCGTCGCCAGCACATTGCGGCGTCCGCGCGCCAGGCGTTGCGACCATTCGAGCTGCCGCAGCTCCCCCGGCGCGCTGCGCGCAACATTGCTGTCGGAACCGATGGCGATGTAACCACCGGCGTCCAGATAAGGGGCGAGGACGGGGCAGCCGTCGCCCAGATCGGCCTCGGTCGTGGGGCAGAGCACGAGGGTGGCCTGCGCGGCGCGCAGCTGCGCCAGCTCGGCCTCCGCGGCGTGCGTGCCATGAACCAGTGCCCATCGCGCCGACAGCAGCCCGCGCGAGGCCAGCAGGGCCACCGGCGGCAGGCCATGCTGGCGGACGCAGCCCAAGACCTCGGCCGGTTGCTCGGCCACATGGATGTGCAGGCAGCGGCATGCCGCCTCGCCGTGCAAGTGCTGCACCACCCGGGCGATCACATCGACATCGACGGCACGCAAGCTGTGGAACGCGACTCCCAGCGCGATCGGGCCGTCCACCGGGTAGCGGCCGCGCAGCTCCTGCCAGTCTTCGAGAAACTGCGGCGTGCTGCGCACGAAGGGAAGCTGGCCGGGAAGCGGCGCTGTGCCGCCAAAGTTGGCCTGCTGGTACAGCGTGGGCAGCAGCGTCAGGGCGATGCCGGTGCGCTGGGCCGCCGCCGCAATGGCCCGATCGGCATCCGGCCGGCGATCTGCGCCCAGGCGGTGCAGGTAGAGAAATTCTGCGACCTGCGTGTAGCCGCCGCGCAGCAACTCGAGGTAGCAGCGGGCGCTGATTGCTTCGAGATCATCGCGCTGCAGCCGGCCCGCGAGCGCATACATGGTCTCGCGCCAGCTCCAGAAATCGTCGCGCTGGCTCGCCGCGCGCTGCGTCCAGGGTCCGAGCGCGCGCTGGAAGGCGTGGCAATGCGCATCGACAATCCCCGGCAGCGTAAGC
>JANXYA010000279.1 GCA_025350345.1 Gammaproteobacteria bacterium | reverse complement strand
AAATCCTCCGGCCGCTCCGACCAGCGGATGCCGCCGCGCGCGATCGGCCCGCGCCGCATGTGCACGCCTTCGACGCGCGTGCCGTGCACGAAGATCTCGAATTCCGGTCGCGGCTCGGGCAGGCCGGGGATCGAGCGCGGCAGCAGCTTGAAGGCCAGGGGCTGGGCGAGCGTGTGCTGGCGGAAACAGTTGGTGCGTACCGTGGCCAGGATCAGGGCCAGGAAGCCGCGCAGGATCCGATCGTCATCCGGGCTGCGCACGGCGCTGATCGCGTGCCGCACCCGCCGCTCGATCGCCGCCGCCTCGCGCAGCGCCCGGCGCTCGGTCGCTGATGGGTCCAGCCGCCGCTCGAACAGCCGCCACAGCTCGCGCGCGATATGCGCGTGATTGTGCAGGGAACGCGCGATATAGGCCTGGCTGAAGGGGATGCCCGTCTGCAGCAGGTAGCGGCAGCAGGCGCGCAGCACGCGCGTCTGCGCGACCGTCAGGCCGGCGCTGACAATGAGCCGGTGGAACCCGTCGCTGTCGAGCTCGCCGGCGAGGATGGCGGTGAAGGCGATGTTCAGCTGCGCCTCCAGGGCCGCCGGGTCGGTCGCGTGCAGCGGCACCGCCTCGAGCTCGAAATCCTGGACCCACGCGGTGCGCCCCTCGATCGCTCGCAGCTCGTAGGGGCGTTCGGCGATCACGCGCAGGCCAAAGCTCTCCAGGATCGGCAGCGCCTCCGAGATGGACAGCGGCTCGCCGTGGCGGAGCAGGCGCAGGTGCGTGTGCCCGTGGCCGGCGCTCACGGGCGGCTGCAGGCGCAGCAGGCCGGCGCCCGCGGCGGCGGCGCTGCCGAAGTCGGCGATGTCCTGCACCGCCAGCGCCGGGGCCACATCCTGCTGGTAGGCGGCAGGAAACGCGTGCCCGTAGCGGCGCTCCAGCGCCGTGGCACTCGCCTCGTCGTGCCGGGCGCGCAGCGCGAGGCGCAGGCGGTCGCGCCAGGTGACCATCGCTTCGTTGAGTTCGCGCTCCAGCGCGCGCCGGTTCACCGTCGTCCCGGCACCGGCAGTGACGCGCACCGTGATGTGCAGCTGCGCCAGCGGCGCATCGCCTACGGCGAGGGAGGAGTCGAGCTGCCCGCCGCCAAGCGCGCGGCGCAGCACCTGCTCGAGGCGGCGAAACGCGTCGTTGTCGAGGCGCTCCCGGCCCAGGTAGACCAGGCAGGACCAGAAGCGGCGCAACGGATCGCGGCGCAGCACCAGGCAGACACCGCGCGCGCGTTCGTGCAGTTCCAGTACGGCGCGTGCGCACTGGCGCAGCTCGGCCACCGAGGCCTGGAACAGCTCGTCACGGGGCAGGCCGTCGAGAATGCTGACCAGGCGCTTGCCATCGTGGCTCGAGGCACGGAAATGGAAGCTGGCGATGACACGCGCCACCTTGAGCCGCAGCAGCGGCACGGTGCGCGGATCGGCGTGATAGGTGTTGGAAGTCCACAGGCCCAGGAACTGCGCTTCGCCGAGCAGGCGACCGTGCCGGTCGAAGTCGCGGACCGCGACACTGTCGAGGTAGCCCGGACGATGCACGGTCGAGCGCCGATCCGACTTGGAAATGGCCAGCAGTTCGCGCCTGCCTGGCTGGATGGTCCGATGCGCGGTGAGCGAGCGGGCCCGCCGCCCGGCGCGCAGGATGCCCAGCCCGCTGCCGGCCACCGCCTCGAGGCGCGTGCCACGCCGCACGCGGTAGCGCTGGTAGCCCAGGAAGGTGAAGTGATTGTCCTCCATGTAGGCGAGCAGTGCCGCCGCCTCGGCGGCAATGCCGGGCGCCAGCGGCGGGGGTCGCTGCGTGAGTGGCCCGCACAGCTCGCGCGCCACGCGCCGCATGGCCTGCCAGTCTTCGCAGGCGCTGCGCACGTCGCCGAGCGCCACCAGCAGCCGCGCGCGCAGTGCGTTGCGCTCCTGCTCATCGGCGATGCGGTCGATGCGCAGGTACTGCCATGATTCATTGCGCGGCTTTTGTGACTTGCGCCCACGCCGCTCGCCCACCTGCAGGAGCCGTCCGCTCCGGCCGCGCACCACCTGCAGGATCGGATGGGCAATCAGCTGCACGACGTGGCCGGTCTCGGCCAGCGACATGGTGAGCGTGTCGACGAGGAAGGGCATGTCGTCGGTGATCAGCTCGACCACCGAGTAACTGCCGTCCGGCCCGTCCTCGAGGCGCGGACTGGAAACACGCAGCAGGGTCTCGCGCGGCGCACGGCGCCGGCCGAAGCGCAGCTGTGCGGATGCCGCGGCGCGCAGCGGATCAGCGCCGGCCGCAGCCCAGTCTGCCGCCGGCAGGTCGGTGCGCCAGGCCCGCAACAGTCGCGCGGTGAGTTGCAGTTGGCGCTTGACAGTCGCAGAGGCGGCGGCGGAGCGGACCATCCGCGAATCCTAACACTACTGATCGGCGGAAGATCAGTGCGCGCCACCCCGGCTCAGGCCCTTGAACGGCGGCCGTGCCAGCCAGACGATCGGCAACGCGACGAGCGTGAGCACGGCGAAGGCCAGGAACACATCGTTGGCGCCCAAAGTCCGGGCCTGCAGGGACACGATATTATCGGTGTAGGCGAGTGCGTGCGCGCCGTCCACGCCGGCCGTGGTGAGCGAGCCGGACCAGTCGTTCCAGGCCGTGCCGGCCGTCACGTGCTGCGCGAGTATGGTGCTGTGAAAATCGGTGCGCGAACTCCACAGCCAGATGCTGGCGGCGGTGCCGAGCGAGCCGGCGATGTTGCGCAGGAAGTTCGACAGGCCGGCGGCTGCCGCCAGGTGCGCCGAATCCACATCGGACAGCATGATCTGCTGCAGCGGCATGAAGAAGAAGGCCAGGCCGATGCCCTGGATGATGCGCGGCTCGCTCATCTGCAGGAAACTCACGGTCGCATTGAGGTGGCTGTACCAGTACATGCACACGGCCAGCACCAACAGGCCGAAGCAGGCGGCCACCCGGATGTTGATCCGCTGCAGGTTGGCGCCGACGAGCGGCATCAGGAACAGGGCCATGATGCCCACCGGTGCCATCGCCAGTCCGGCCCAGGTTGCGGTGTAGCCGGCCACAAGCTGCAGGAACAGCGGGATCGTCACGGTCGAGCCCATGAACGCCGCGAAGCCGAGGCAGGTCACGGATGCGCCGACGTTGAAATTCCTGAACTTGAACAGATGCAGGTCCACGACCGGATGCGCATCGGTCAGCTCCCAGGCAATCAGCAGCGTGATACCGACCACCGCGACGATGGCCGCGATCACGATGATGGGAGAGCCGAACCAGTCCTTGTCGTTGCCGTTATCGAGCATGAACTGCAGCGCGCCCACGCCGGCGAACAGCAGCAGGAGCCCGGTGATATCCACCGGCACGCGCTGCCGCTCCGTCTCCCGGCGCCGCAGCAGGCCCCAGACGGTGGCGCTGGCGATCAGGCCTACCGGTACATTGATGTAGAACAGCCAGGGCCAGGACAGGTTGTCCGTGATCCAGCCGCCGAGTATCGGACCGAAGATCGGCGCCACGACGACGACCATGCCCCAGATGCCCATGGCCATGCCGCGCTTCTCCGGGCGATGGCTGCGCAGCAGGAGCGATTGGGCCATCGGGGCCATCGGGCCCGACACGGCGCCCTGCATCAGCCGGAAGAACACCAGCATCGGCATGCTGGTGGCCAGGCCGCACAGGGCCGAGAACAGCACGAACAGCAGCGTCGAGATCGCAAAGGTGCGCACCTCGCCGAACCGCCGTCCCAGCCAGCCGGTGAGCGGCTGCATGATGGCCGCGGCCATGGAATAGGAGGTGATGGTCCAGGTGCCTTCGTTGGGACTCACGCCCAGCGTGCCGGCGATCGAGGGCACCGAGACGTTGACGATGGTGATGTCGAGCACTTCCATGAACGTCGCCAGGCTGATGGCGATCGTCACGAGCAGCAGCTCGGAGCCGCGCAGCAGCGGCAGTTCGACGCGACGCGGCGCCGCCGCCTCGCTCATGGGCCGCGCAGCGGCTCGCCGCGAATCACCGCATCGGCCGACTGCTCGGCGGCCTGCAGATCGGCCGCGTAGATCGCGGTGCTGGCCACCGCGCGGGTGTCGGGCGCCGCGGCCAGCGAGGCGCCACTGCGATCATTCGTGTCGACATTCACGGTGGTGGACAGCCCAATGCGCAGCGGGTGCCTGGCCAGCTCGTCCGCCTCGAGCGCGATGCGCACCGGCACGCGCTGCACGACCTTGATCCAGTTGCCGGAGGCATTCTGCGCGGGCAGCAGGGAGAAGGCCGCGCCGGTGCCGACGCCGAGGCCGGCAATCCGCCCGTGGTACTCCACCGCGCCGCCGTAGAGATCAGAATCGATGCGCACCGGTTGACCGATGCGCAGCGCGCGCAATTGCCCTTCCTTGAAATTGGCCTCGACCCAGACTTTGTCGAGCGGCACGATGGTGAACAGGGGCTGCCCCGCGCTCACCTGCTGCCCGGCCTGCACATTGCGGCGTGCGACGTAGCCGGCCACGGGCGCGCGCACGGTGGCGCGGCTCGCCGCGATCCACGCCTGCAGGTAGGCACCGCGCGCTTCCTGGACCGCCGGATTCTGCTCCGGCGGCACGCCATCGACCAGGGCGTGTACCGCGCGGGACTGGCGCTGCGCCGCCAGCAGCGCGGCCCGGGCGAGGGCGAGCTTGCTCTCGAGCTCGCGCAGCTCCTCGGGAGCGATGGCGTGCTGCGCCAGCAGGGGCTCGCGCCGCGCCAGCTCGTCCTCGGCCCACTGCAGGTCGAGCTGGCGGCTGACGATGTTCGCATCGCTCTGCCCGGCGTTCGCGCCCTGCTGGCGGATCTGGCGCACCGACAGGGCGAGCGTACTGGCCGCGTGCGCCAGGGCGACCTGGCTGTCGGTCGGATCAAGCCGCACCAGCACCTGGCCGGCATCGACGCGCTGCGTCTCCTCGGCCAGCACGTCAACGACCGTTCCGGCCGTCTGCGCTGCCACCCCGACCTGGTCGCCCACCACATAGGCGTCGTTGGTGGTCTGGCGCTGCGACAGCACCAGCAGCCAGTAGACCACCCACGCCAGCGCCAGGACGGCAAAGACTGATCCGATGACCAGCAGGAATTTCCGGCGCCGCGGATTGCCGAGCGTCTGGTTTGGTACGGGCTCGTTCATGATTGTGATTCCATCCGGTAGCCGCCACCCAGGGCGCGTATCAGTTCCAGTTCCGCGTTCAGTCGCGCCAGTTGCGTCTGCGCCGCCGCATCGCGCAGCGCCAGGGCCTGCAGGGCGGCATCGAGCACCGGGCGCTCGTCGCTGAGGCCCGCGGTGGCGCGCGCCGCGGCACTGGCGCGCAGCGTCTCGGCGTCGAGCACCGCCTGCTCGCGCAGCCCGGCCTCCTGCTCGAGGGTGGCGCGGGTGGCGAGCTGGGTGTTGACCTCGCGTGCCGCCGCGACAATGCTGGCGCGATAGCTGGCGACGGCAGTGTCCAGCTCGGCATTGCTGCGCGCGTAGGCGGCGCGCAGCGCACCGCCATCGAACAGCGGCAGGTGAATGGCCGCGCCGATGGCGTGGGCGGCGCTGCCCGATTCAAGCAGCACGCCCAGGTCCCGGCTGGTGACCCCAAGCAGTGCCTTGAAACTCACGTCCGGATAGAAATCACTCCGCGCGCCTGCGCGATTCTGCAGGGCCGCCTCGACCTGCCAGCGCGCTGCGGCGATGTCCGGGCGCCGGGCGAGCAGGTCGAGCCTGGCGTTTTCCGGCAACCCGGCCTGCAGCTGCGGCCAGGGCCGCACCGCGATGAGCGGCAGATCGGCGGGCGCATCGCCCAGCAGGGCCGCGAGCGTGATCAGGCGCAGTTGCGAGGATATTTCCACCTCGCGCTGGCTGTCGCGCGCGGCGAGCAGTTCCAGTTCCGAGCGCTGCGACTCCTCGTCCCGGGCGATGCCCGCGTTCACGCGGGCCGTGGCGATCGACTGCTGCTGCGTGGCAGCGGCCACGCGCTGCACGGCCAGCTCCAGGCGCGCCTGGTCGCTCTGCCAACCGTAGTAGGTCTGGACGACGTCCGCGGCGAGCGCCAGCGCAACGGCATCATGCTCCGCGGCGGCGGCGTGCTGCTCATCGAGCCGGGCCAGGCTCTGGCTGCGCTGAGCAGGCGACTTGCCGAGGTCATAGCTGGCCTGCAGGCCCAGATCGAACTGGTTGTACCAGTTGAAACCGAGAATCTTGGGCGGAAACAGCCCGTTGTCGCTCAGCCGCTGGCGGCTGGCATCGGCGCCGGCGCCGAGCTGCGGGCGGACTCCGGCCAGGGTGGCCGCCACCGTGGCGCGCGCGGTGTCGAGCCGCCCCTGCGCCGTGGCGAGGCTGGGTGAATTGGCCAAAGCCCGCTCGACCAGCAGATCAAGGGTAGTGTCGCCGAATTCCCGCCACCAATCGGTGCTCGGCCAGGGGGAGGGGGCATCGGTGGATTTCGACAGCGGAGCCGCGATGGCCAGTTGCGGGGCCGCGGCCTTGGGGGGCAGGCCGGCGCAGGCACTCAGGCACAGCGCGCCGGCCAGGCACAGCATTCTGGTCGCCGAGCGCCTCACCCCACCGGTACTCCAGGGGTTGCCTCGCCTGTTCCGCTCAGCGTGGCGAGCGTGTGGGCGTCGTGGGCCGCTGCAATTTCGCCCAGACTGGTGAGCAGCTGCTTG
>JANXYA010000276.1 GCA_025350345.1 Gammaproteobacteria bacterium | reverse complement strand
CCAGCCGCAGATGCTGCAGGCCGTCATCGGCGATCACCACGCCCGCCCCGGCGGCAATCGCCGCCTGCGCCGCGCGCACCCGATCGCTCCCGACATACACCGGGCACTGCGCGCGCCGCGCAATTACCAGTGCTTCATCGCCGACCTCAGCGGCACTGCTCCTCGCCAGAACCGGCACCACGCCGCGGCGCCTGCGCCGTCCATAGCCGCGCGACACGACCGCGACCGGCAATCCCAGCGCGGCGAGCCGGCCCGCCAGCCAGATGACCAGCGGCGTCTTGCCGGTGCCGCCGACGCTGATGTTGCCCACCACGATCACCGGCACCGCCACGCGCGCCGCTTTGATCCAGCCACGCGCATAGAGCCCACGCCGGGTGCGCACGATGAATCCAAAGACCGGGGACAGCGCCCGCAACCACCAGGGCGCGGGAGCGCCGCCATACCAGATCCGCTGCAGCCAGGTCTCGGGACTCATGCGTTGCGGCCGGGCGCCTCACACGTTGAACTGCAGCTGGTGCAGCTGCGCGTAGACGCGCGAGCCGGCGACCAGTTCGGTGTGGGTGCCGGCCTCGATGATCGCGCCATCCTGCATCACGACAATCAGGTCGGCGTGCTCGACCGTCGAGAGGCGATGCGCAATGACAAAAGTGGTCCGGTTCCGCACCAGCTTGTCGAGCGCCTCCTGGATGTGGCGCTCTGAGGCGGTGTCGAGCGCCGAGGTCGCCTCGTCCAGCACCAGGACCGGGCTGTTGCGCAGCAACGCCCGCGCGATCGCGATGCGCTGGCGCTGCCCGCCGGACAGCAGCAGGCCGCGATCCCCGACCTCGGTGTCCAGTCCCTGCGGCAGCTCAGCCACGAAATCGCTGACGTAGGCGGCATGGGCGGCCGCATCGACATCACCGGCTTCGATCCCTTGGGCGCCAAAGACGATGTTGTTGCGGATCGTGTCGTTGAACAGCACGACCTCCTGGCTCACCAGGCTGATCTGCGAGCGCAAATCCGAAAGCCGGTACTCGCGTATATCGACCCCATCGAGCAGCACCGCGCCGGTGTCCGGATCGTAGAATCGCGGCAGGAGCGACACGAGCGTCGACTTGCCACTGCCCGAGCGGCCCACGATCGCCACGGTCGTGCCCGCAGCGACGCGCAGATTGATGTCGTGCAGGACCTTGCCCTTTTCGGTGTCATAGGTGAAGCCGACGCCGCGAAACTCGACTTCGCCGCGCGCGCGCGCCAGGCGCCGCGTGCCGCCCTCCGGTTCGCCGGGCGCGTCGATCACCTCGAAGATGCCGGCACCCGCGGCAATGCTCTGCTGGAGCGGACCGCTGACACTGACCAGGCGCCGCAGGGGCTCGGGCACGAGCAGCAACGCGGTGAGGAAGCCGAGAAAATCCCCCACCAGCATCGCGCCGCCCTCCACCTGGCGGATCGCCACATAGACCACGCTGGCGAGCCCCAGGGCCGCGATCAGCTGCACGACCGGATTGCTGCTGGAGCGCGCCGAAATCAGGCGCATGTTGCTGTGGCGGTTCAGTTCGTTGGCGCTCTCGAAGGCCGCCTGCATGTGCTCCTGGGCGTTGAACACCTTGACGACGCGATGCGCGTCGATGGCCTCCTTGGCCAGCCGCGTCACATCGCCCATTGAGTTCTGGATGCGGGTGCTGTAGCGGCGAAAGCGCTGGTTGACGCTGCGCACCAGCAGGGCGATCACCGGAGCGGCCAGCATGGCGAAGGCGGCGAGCCGCCAGTTCAGCCAGAACAGGTAGAAGACCAGCCCGGCGATCGTCAGGCTGTCGCGAATCAGCACGGTGGCCGAATTGGTGGCCGCGTCCGCCACCAGCTCGGTGTTGTAGGTCAGCCGCGAGAGCATCGGGCCGGTCGAGTCACGCTCATACCAGGCCGTTGGCAGGCGCAGGTAATGCGCGAACAGGTCGGCGCGAATCGCCTTGATCATCTGCCGGCCGACCCAGCCCGGAAAATAGTTGGCCAGGAAATCACCGACGCCGCGCAGCAGAAACAGCAGGATGATGCCTATCGGCACATAGCGCAGCACCTCGAGATTCTGCGCCACGAAGGCGGCATTGAGGAATTTCTTGACGAACCAGGCGGTGATGGTGCTGACGGCGGCGTACATCACCATGCCCACCACGCCGATGAGGAACATGCCCCAGTGGGGGCGCGCGTAGCCCAGCAGCCGCCGGTACACCGCCGCCGCATCGATCGGGCGGGGCGTGGAGTTCAAGGACTCGCGGCCTCGCTGGCGCGCATGGTCACGAAATTGAGCTGCGCGAAGCCCAGCTGGCCGAGCACGTCCATCGCCGTGACCACCGACTGGTGCGTCGCGCGGCCGTCGGCGCGCAGGCTCACCGGGAAGTTGCGCTGCGTCGGGGCTACCTGCTCGATCGCCTTGCGCAGCGTGTCGGGACTGGCATTGACGAGCTCGCGATTGTTGACCAGGTAGCTGCCGCCCGCGGTGACCGTCACCACCAGTGGTGCCGCGATGACGCGCTCGATCGGCACCGAGGAGGCCTGGGGAAGCTGTATGCGCAGGCGCCCTTCCCCCACGAAGCTGGAGGAGAGCATGAAAAAGATCACCAGCATCAGCACCACATCGATCAGCGAGACCATGTTGATCTCGGGCTCCTCGTGGCGGCGCGGCTTGAGGTTCATACGCTGGCGCCACGGGCCGCCAGCTGCGCCGCCTCGAGCGCATCGGCGAGCTGGATCGCGTCCTTTTCCATTTCGATCACGATGCCATCCACGCGGCCGCGCAGATACCGGTAGGCGACTAGCGCGGGGATGGCGACGCACAGGCCCGCCGCCGTCGTGATCAGGGCCTGTGCGATGCCGCCCGAGAGCATGCGCGGGTCACCACTGCCGCCGGCATTGATGGCATTGAAGGCCTTGATGATGCCGCCGACCGTGCCCAGCAGGCCGAGGAGCGGGGAGACACCGGCGATGGTGCCGAGCGTATTGAGGAAGCGCTCGAGCTCGTGCACCACGTGGCGGCCGGTGTCCTCGAGGCGCTCCATCACCACCTCGCGCGGGCGATGCCGGTGAGCCAGGCCCGCGGCCAGGAGCTTGCCGAGCGGGGAATTCTGCTCGAGAGCCTCGATGACCTTGTCGCTGACCTGGTTGGCCTCGACCAGCTGCCACACACGCCTGGTCAGGTCGGGCGGCAGCACCCGCCGGTCCTGCAGCGTCCACAACCGCTCCAGGATGATCGCCAGGGCGACGACTGAAAACAGGATAATCGGCCCCATCATCCAGCCGCCGGCGCGCACGATTTCCCACATTCCCGTTTCTGCTCCGCTGTTGTGGTCCGACCGCGCATGATACCTAAGGCGGCTCGGATAAACCTATCCGTGAGGCCATGCGCCAGTGCGGCGGTGTGGCACGGGCTGTTAGAGTGCGCCACAAATGCCGCGCAGAATCGTCAAGCAGCTGGCCCAGTGGATGGAGGCGCGCCGCGGCCACTGGTCCCTGCGAGTCTTCGGGCAGCGCCACATGGACCCGCAGCTGTGGTCCCTGAACCGGCACGCCATCACGAGCGCCTTCGGGGCTGGAGTGGCGATCGCCTTCATTCCGCTGCCGGTGCACACCGTGGTGGGCGTGCTGGCGGCCCTCTATTGGCGCTTCAACCTGCCGGTGGTGCTGGCCAGCACCTGGGTGGTCAATCCGTTTACGGTGGTGCCAATCTATTACGGCGCCTACCGGCTCGGTACCATCCTGCTGCACAGCACGCCGCAGCACTTCGCATTCCAGCTCAGCTGGAGCTGGCTGGAGCATGGCCTGGGGCCGTTGTGGAAGCCCTTCCTGCTCGGCTGCCTGGTCAGCGCGATCGTCTGCGGCGTGTGCGCACGCTGGGGACTGGAGCTGGCGTGGCGCCGGGCCATCAGGCGCAAGCTCCGCCAGCGCCGCCGCGCATCGCCGGCGGCCAGAGGCACGCCCTAGCGCAAGATCCCGTTGTGCAGCTCGAGCACCCGATCCATGCGCGCGGCCAGGCGCGTGTCGTGGGTCACGACCACGAGGCTGGTGCCCAGTTCGCGATTCAGCTCCAGCAGCAGCGCAAACACCTGTTCGGCGTTGTGGCCATCGAGGTTGCCGGTCGGCTCATCGGCGAGCACCAGGCGCGGTGAGCTCACCAGCGCGCGCGCGACGGCCGCGCGCTGGCGCTCGCCCCCCGAGAGCTGGTGCGGGCGGTGGCGCAGGCGCGCGCCCAGACCTACCCGCTCCAGCAGCGCCGTGGCCTGCGCCGCCGCCGCGGCGGCGCCGTCGCGTCGCACCAGCAGCGGCATGGCGACATTTTCCAGCGCGCTGAACTCCGCCAGCAGGTGATGGAACTGGTAGACGAAGCCCATCGTGCGGTTGCGCAGCGTGCTGCGCTCATGCTCGGTGAGCGCGTGCAGGTCGCGGCCGTCGATTTCGACGTGGCCCGCGTCGGGCCGGTCGAGCCCACCAAGGATCTGCAGCAGGGTCGTCTTGCCCGATCCGGACACGCCGATAATGCCGAGCCGCTCCCCGGCGCGCACTTCGAGATTCAGGCCACGCAGCACCTCGAGCCTCGTCGATCCCTCCTGGAATCGCCGCTCCACCCCGCGGGCGCTGAGCACGGTGCCGCCGGCGATGTCCTGCACTTCAGTCATGTCGCAATGCCTCCGCCGGCTCGGTCAGCGCGGCCCGCCAGGCAGGATACAAGGTTGCCAGGGCGCACAGCAGGAATGCGACCGCGCACACCTGCAGCACGTCGCGCCCTTCCACGTAGGCGGGCAGTTCGCTCATGAAGTAGACCCGCGCATCGAGGAACTGCGCGCCGCTCAATCGCTCGACCGCGGCCACCAGCGCGCCGATGTGATCGGCGATCAGCCAGCCCAGCAGCGCGCCGCCGAGGGTGCCGGCAAGCCCGATCAGCGTGCCCTGCACCGAGAAGATGGCCAGTATGTTGCGCGGCAGCGCGCCGAGGGTGCGCAGGATCGCGATCGCGGGACGCTTCTCCCGCACGACCATGACCAGCGTCGCGACGATGTTGAAGGCCGCGACCGCCACGACCAGCAGCAGGATCAGGAACATCATCGTCTTGGTGACCTGGATCGAGCGGAAGAACGACGCGTGGTTGCGCGTCCAGTCGCTGACGTAGTAACCGCCGCCGAGCTGCAGCGCCAGCGTCCGCACCAGGCTCGGGGCCGCGAGCGGATCGCGCAGCGCGAGGCGCAGGCCGCTCACCTCATCGCCGAGCCGGTAGACCCGCGCCGCATCCTGCATGGCGGTGAGCGCCAGTGCGCTGTCGTACTCGTACATGCCGGAATGAAACAGCCCGCTGACGCGGAAGCGGCGCATGGTGGGCGTGAAGCCCGCCGGCGTGACGCTGCCCTGGGGCGCGATGAGCACCACGTTGTCGCCGACGCGCACGTCGAGCGCCTCGGCCAGCGCGTCTCCGAGCACGATGCAATAGCTCCCGGGGGCGAGCTCCTCGATGGTGCCGCCGCTGATGCGCTGCGCGAGGCTTACCGCACGCCGCTCCTGCGCCGGCAGCACACCGCGCAATTGCGTTGGCGCCGAGCGCGCCCCATGCACCAGCATCGCCTGCACCTCGATGTAGGGCACCGCCGCGATCACCCCGGGCTGCGCCTGGGCCCGCGCCTGCGCGGCGCGCCAGTCGGGCAGCGTACCGCCCAGTCCCATCAGCGTCGCGTGCGAGGTCACGCTGAGTATGCGGCTGCGCAGTTCGCGCTCGAAGCCGTTCATCACCGACAGGACAACGATCAGCACCGCCACGCCGAGGGCCAGGCCCAGGATCGATACGATCGAAATGAACGACAGGAATCCGCGCCGCTGCGTCGAGCGCAGATAGCGCGTGCCGATCATGACCTCGTAGGGCAGAGTCATGATTCACTCATAGCGCAGCGCCGCCGCTGGCGGCGTGCCCGCGGCGCGCAGTGCCGGGTAGACGGTGGCGCTGAGCGTCAGCACCAGGGCGGCCACGCTGATCCACAGTACATCGCGCCCATGGAGCTCCGCCGGCAGGCTCGTGATGTAGAAGACGTCGGCGTCGAAGAAGCGAAAGCCGAACAGGCGCTCGAGAAACGGCGCGATGCGGTCCACGTTCCCGGCCACCAGCACGCCCAGAGCGACGCCGGCGGCGACACCGCACCAGCCGATCACCAGGCCCTGGACGATGAACACGCGCAGCACGGTGCCCGGCGCCGCGCCGAGCGTGCGCAGGATCGCGATGTCGGTGCGCTTGTCGGTCACCACCATCACCAGCATGGCGACGATATTGAAGGCCGCGATGCCGACTACCAGCAGCAGGATCATCGCCACCATCGTCTTCTCGATGCGGATGGCGCGAAAGTAGCTGGCATTGTCCTGCGTCCAGTCGCGCACCACCGTGCCGGCGCCGGCCGCGGCCCGCACCGCCGGCATGTATTCCGGCACCGCCAGCGCATCGGCAAAACGCAGCCGCAGGCCGCTGGCGCCCACCGCCTGCGGCGCGAAGGCCTGCACATCGGCGAGCGAGGCCAGGGCCAGCGTCGCGTCATGGTCCTGGATGCCGGCGGCGAACATGCCTGCCACGACGAAGACCCGCAGCTTGGGCTCCGGCGCCGCCGACTCACTCGCGATCGGCACCAGCACCGTGACGGAATCCCCCACGGCCACGCCCAGCTGTTCAGCCAGGGCTTCGCCCATGATCAGATGATCGCTGCCCGGCCCGAGAGCGGCCATGCTGCCGCTCACCAGGAGCGAGCCGAGCTGCGTCACCTCGGCCTCGCGCCGCGGATCGATGCCGCGCAGGGTGATGGGCAGCATGTCGCTGCCGTGCATGGCGAGCGCCTGCAGATCCATGTAGGGCGCGACGCCGACCACGCCGGGAAGGCGGCGCAGGCGCCCGCCCAGCGCACTGAGATCGGCGCTGGCCGCCGGACGCGCATCGACGATCCGCGCGTGGGCGCTGAGTGCCAGCAGCCGCTCGCGCAATTCACTCTTCAGCCCGTTCATGACCGACAGCACCACGATCAGCGCCGCTACGCCCAGGGCGACGCCGGCAAGCGACACCCAGGTGATGAACGATACGAAGAAGGTGTGCCGGCGCGCCCGCACGTAGCGCAGACCGACAAACAGTGACAGCGGCTGGAACATGAGCCCGGCATTTAATCACGGCAGCGGCGCGCACGGCGATCAAAGCGGATCGGCGTCACAGTTCCGCGCGCCAGAGGGCCGTGGCGCACCGCCACCCTTGGGGCAGCGCGCCGGGCCGGTGCTATAGTCGCAAGCCTGCGGTCGGGCGGACCGCCCCGAGCATCAGAAGGAACAGCCATGAAAGCAAGCAGCCTGAGCCTGGCATTGGCGCTGACCAGCCTCTGGTGCGCCGCCGCCACGGCCGAAACCATGGTGGTGGACGACCAGGTGGTGGTGCGCCCCGCCACGGTCGAGGTACCGGCACGTGGCCAGACGATGAGCGCGGTCGAGGCGAAGTTTGGCGCGCCGCAGACCCGCCACGCTGCGGTCGGCGCCCCGCCGATCACGCGCTGGGACTACCCCACGTTCAGTGTTTTCTTCGAGAACGACCGGCTCATCGACGCCGTCGCCGTCGCCCCCTAAGACTTGTAATCGGGCGGCGCCCAGCTAAGCTCGCGCGCTGAAATCCGTAACGAGCCGGCGGCCCGCGCACCGGCACGGTGAGCTGTTGCATGAGCGTTCTGCTCCGACCCGCAATTCCCGGCCCGGGCGTCGCCCGGCTGCATTGGCCTGCCCTGCCCGCGGGGGCGCGGGCATTGGCGCTGGCCGAGGCGGTGCTGGCCGACACGCGGCCGTGGATCCACGTCGCCGCGGATGTCCGCGAACTCGAACGGCTGGCGGTGGAGCTGCGCTTCTTCGGCGGCGCGGGGCTCGAGATCCTCACACTTCCGGATTGGGAGACGCTCCCCTACGATCAGTTCTCACCGCACCCGGACATCGTCTCCGACCGGCTGCGCACACTGGCGCGCCTGCCCGACTTCCGGCACGGCATCCTGCTGCTGACCGCCGACAGCCTGCTCACGCGCCTGCCGCCCGTCAGCTACGTGAGTGCCCGCAGTTTCTCGCTCGAGCGGGGCGCAGCCCTCGCCATCGACTCGCTCCGCCGGCGCCTCAGTGCCGCCGGCTACGCCAGCGTCAGCCAGGTGAGCGGGCCCGGCGAGTACGCGCTGCGCGGCTCGCTGTTCGATGTCTGGCCCATGGGCACGGAGCTGCCGGTGCGGATCGATCTGCTCGAGGAGCGGATCGACACGCTCCGGCGCTTCGATCCGGAGACGCAGCGCTCGCTCGAAGCCATCGAGGCCCTCCGGCTGTTGCCGGCGCGTGAGATACCGCTCGACGCCGACTCGATCCGCGAATACCGGCGCCGCTTCCGCCTGCGATTCAGCGGCGATGTGACGCGTCTGGGCCTCTATCGCGACGTCAGCGAAGGCATCGCGCCGCCGGGCATCGAGTACTACCTGCCGCTGTTCTTCCCGGCCACCGCCAGTCTCATGGACTACCTGCCCTCCGACCTGGTGCTCGCCACTGAACCTGGACTCGACGCCGCACTTTCCGCTTCCTGGCAGGCCATCGGCACGCGCTACGAGCAATACCGGCACGACATCGAACGCCCGCTCCTCGCCCCGGAGGAGATCTTCGTCAGTCCCTCGGAGCTCGCCGCGCAACTTGCGGCGCATCCGCAGGTGTATCTCAGCGACGAGGGCGGCACCGCAGAGCCTGAGCCCGGCAACGCCTGCCTGGCGCCGCCCGATTTCAGGCTCGACGCGCGCGCCACCGAGCCGCTGGCCCCGCTCATGGCCTTCCTCCAGCAGTACCCGGGCCGAGTGCTGCTGGCCGCGGACTCCCCCGGCCGGCGTGAAGTGATCACGCAGATGCTCGTCGCCCACGGCCGCACGCCGCGCCCGGTGAGCGGCTGGCCGCAATTCGTGGACGGCAGCGCGACACTCGCCATCATCGTAGCCGGCGAGGTCCGCGGCCTGGCGCTGCGCGAGCCGCCGCTGATGCTGCTGGCGGAAACGCAGCTGTTTGGCACGCGCGCCCGGCAGGAGCGACGCCGCCGGCGCACCCTCGCCGATCCGGCCGCGATCCTGCGCAACCTGCAGAGCCTCGAGCCCGGCGCGCCGGTCGTGCACGAGACCTACGGCGTGGGCCGGTACCTGGGCCTCGAGCTCATGCAGATCGGGGGTGAGACGGGCGAATTCCTGCTGCTCGAATACCGCGACGGGGATCGCGTCTACGTGCCCGTGCACGCGCTGCACCTCGTCAACCGCTACGCGGGCGGGAGCCCGGAGAGCGCGCCGCTCCATAAGCTCGGTACCGAACAGTGGGCGAAGGCGCGTCGCCGCGCCGCTGAAGCGGTGCGCGACGTCGCGGCCGAACTCCTCGATCTGCACGCCCGCCGCCACGCGCACGCCGCCGCGGTGCTGCGCGCCGGGGAGCTCGAGTACCAGACCTTCGCCAATGCCTTTCCTTTCGAGGAGACCGCGGATCAGGCCGACGCCATCGCCCAGGTGATCGCGGATCTGGCCCAGCCGACTCCGATGGATCGCATCGTCTGCGGCGATGTGGGCTTCGGCAAGACCGAAGTGGCGATGCGCGCAGCCTTCGTCGCGGTGCAGGCCGGCCATCAGGTCACCGTACTGGTGCCCACGACGCTGCTGGCCGAGCAGCACCTGCAGAGTTTCCGCGATCGCTTCGCCGACTGGCCAGTGCGCGTCGAGGCGTTGTCGCGCTTCCGCTCCCGCCTCGACGCCCAGGCCGTGCTGGAGGGGTTCGAAAACGGCAAGGTCGACATCCTGATCGCCACGCATAAGCTCCTGCACGTCGATGCCCGAGCCCGGCGCCTGGGCCTGCTGATCGTCGATGAAGAGCACCGCTTCGGCGTGCGCGACAAGGAGCGGCTCAAGGCCCTGCGCGCCGAGGTGCACGTGCTGACGCTGACAGCCACGCCGATTCCGCGCACGCTCAACATGGCCCTCGGCGGGCTGCGCGAGCTCTCGCTGATCAGCACGCCGCCGGCCGGCCGCCTGGCGATCAAGACCTTCATCTGCGAGTGGCACGGCCCGACCCTGCGCGAGGCGGCACTGCGGGAGCTCCGCCGTGGGGGGCAGATTTACCTGGTGCACAACGAGGTGCAGGACATCGAGAAGGTCGCCAGCGACTTCGCCACGCTCGTGCCCGAGGCACAGGTGCGCTTCGCACACGGCCAGATGCGCGAGCGCGAGCTCGAGCAGCTGATGGTCGATTTCTATCATCGGCGCTTCAGCGTGCTGGTCTGCACGACCATCATCGAGAGCGGCATCGACGTGCCCACCGCCAACACCATTCTCATCAATCGCGCCGATCGCCTGGGGCTGGCGCAACTGCACCAGCTGCGCGGCCGCGTCGGGCGCTCGCATCACCGCGCCTATGCCTACCTGATCATTCCCTCGCGCCGTGCGCTCAAGGGCGATGCCGCCAAGCGCCTCGATGCGATCGAGTCGATGGAGGATCTGGGCGCCGGATTCCTGCTCGCCACGCACGATCTGGAGATCCGCGGCGCCGGCGAATTCCTCGGCGAGGCGCAGTCCGGGGAGCTCACCGAGGTGGGACTCACCCTGTACCTGGACATGCTGGAGCAGGCGGTCGTTGCCTTTCGCGCCGGCCGCGAGCCGCAGCTCGAGCGGCCGCTCGCCGCGGTCAGCGAGGTGGATCTGCACGTGCCGGCCCTGCTGCCCGAAGACTTCGTGCCCGACGTGCAGCTGCGGCTGGCGCTCTACCAGCGCATTGCCGCCGCCTCGGCCTTCGAGCTGCAGGACATGGGCGGTGAACTGCTCGATCGCTTCGGCCCCCTGCCCCAGCCGGCCAGCAACCTGCTGCAGCTGGCGGCGCTCCGCCTGGGCGCCCGCGCCCTGGGCGTGCGCAGGCTGGATCTCGGGCCCCAGGGAGGGAGCGTGCAATTCGAGGCCGAGAACCGGGTGGACGCCGCGACGGTGATCCGCCTGATCCAGCGGCCGGCGCATGATTACCGCATGGATGGCCCGCTGCGGCTTCGCTTCACCCGTGGATTGTCGGCCATACCCGCCCGCTTCGAATTCGCCACCCAGCTGCTGGGGGAACTCGCCGGGCCTGGCACTACGCCCCGGCCCGGTGCTGCCCCCGCGGCTGCTAACATAGGCGCATGAACTCATCGCGCTACGCCCTGGCCGCGAGCTTAACTCTCGCCCTCGCGCTCTTGCCCCGGCCGATCGACGCTGCAGCGGCCGCCACGGGCCTGTACCAGGTGGAAATGATCATCTTCCAGTCCGAGGCGGCGCCCGGCGGTGAGGACCTGAGCGCGACTGCCGAAGGACGCGGCTTCAATGGCCAGCTCGAGCACGGCGCGACGCCCCCGGCGCTGCTGCGCATGCTGGACAGCTCCGAGATGCAGCTCGGCGGCCTGGCCGCGCGGCTGCGGTCCGGCCACTCCTGGCGCGTGCTCGTGCACACCGGCTGGATCCAGGGCGCCACCGACTGGCCGCAACATGCCGGGCTGAAGCTCGAGGATCTGGGCATCGCCGTGCCGGGGCTGACCGGCAGCGTCTATGTGGAGCACGGGCAGTACCTGCATCTGGGCTTTGACCTGCACCTCGGGACCGATCCGCCCTGGTCCCTGAGCGAACTGCGCAAGGTGAAGTTCAACGAGAAGAACTACTTCGACCATCCGGGCTTTGGCGTCATCGCCATCGTCAGCCCCGCGCGGCTACCAAAGGCCACGGAGAGCGGGGCCAGGACGGGCGGCTGAGTCTGCTGCCGGGAGACTGGCGAGCGGGCGGCAGGCGCGATCGCAGGGGAGCATGAGCGCACAGCGGCCACAAGCCACTTTCGAGGAGAGCCTCCGCCAGGCGCACGCGGCGCTGCGCACCGGCCGCGCCGCAACCGCGGAGCGCTGGCTGCGAGCCCTCGAGTCGCGATCTCCCGGCGAGCTCAACTGCCTCTGGCTCCTGGGAGCGGCTGAACTGGCGCAGGACAGGATCGCCGAGAGCATCGCGACGCTCGAAGGCGTGCTTGCCCGGGCTTCCGACTTTGTGGATGCGCGCGTGGATCTGGCGCGTGCCTACCGACGGAGCGGCCAGGCCTTGCGGGCGCGCGAGGAAGTACGCCGGGTGCTGGAAAACACGCCGCATCATGCGCTCGCATGGCTGGCGTACGGCGATGTGCTCGTCGATCTGGAGCAGTACGAAGATGCGCGCGTGGCCTTCGAGCGGTCGCGGCTCTGTGACCCGCAACGAGCGCTGGTGGAGCAGGCCACCGCGGCGCTGGTCGCGGACGAACGCAAGGAATCGGAGCGCCTCTTTCGTGACATCCTGCGCTCGGACCCGAGTCACGTCGCGGCGCTGTGCGGCCTGGCGGCCCTGTCCCTCGCGGCCGACAAGCCCGCTGATGCCGAGCGCCTGCTGCGTCATGCCCTGCAACAGTCCGCCTACAATCCGCTTACCTGGCGCGGATGGGTGCAGGCGCTGCTGGCGCTCGGTCGCCTCACGGAGGCGGAGGCGGCGGCACGCCGCCTGACCAGGATCGAGCCTGAAAACCCGCAGAGCTGGATCACGATTGGCTCGGTATCCACGCGGCTCCTGCGCCAGGAAGAGGCGCTCGAGGCCTACGAGCAGGCGGCGCTGCTCCAGCCTAAGGAAGTGCGCCTGCGCCTGTCCATCGGCCACGTCCACAAGACCCTCGGCCACCGCAAGGACAGCGAGGCCGCGTATAAAGCGGCCCTGGCCATGGATCCGGGAACTGCGGAGGCCTACTGGAGCCTCGCGGATCTCAAGAACTACTCGTTCAGCGATGCCGAAATTGCGGCCATGCAGCAGCTGCTCGCGAGCGATGGGATCGTGCGCGCCAATGCCGCGCAGCTGAATTTCGCGCTCGGGAAAGCCTTCGAGCAGCGCCGGCAATACGCCGGCGCCTTTGCCTATTACGCGCGCGGCAACGCCTTGCGGCGACTCGACGCGCCCTTCGATATCGCGAAATTTGAGCGCCGCGCGGCGCGCATCTGCGCGTTCTTTGATGCAGCATTCTTTGCCAGGCACGCCGGGAGCGGTGATCCGAGCACCGCACCGATCTTCATCGTGGGGCTGCCGCGCTCCGGCTCCACCCTGGTGGAACAGATCCTCGCCAGCCACTCCTGCGTGGAAGGCACCATGGAGCTGCCCAACATCATCACCCTCACGCACCAGTTCGACGACATGGCCGCGGATCGCGATGGCTATCCCGAAACGGTGGGCACCGCCCCGCCCACTCTGTTCGCCGCGCTCGGCCACCGCTATCTGGACGAGACCGCACCGCTCCGCACGGGACGTGAGCGCTTCACCGACAAGCTGCCCAATAATTTCAGCCACGTCGGGCTCATTCACGCAATCCTGCCGCACGCGACGATCATCGACGCGCGCCGTCATCCGATGGACGCCTGCTTCAGCGTCTACAAGCAGCACTTCGCCGAAGGACAGACCTTCAGCTACGATCTTGAGGATCTCGGCCGCTACTACCGCTCCTACCTGTCCCTCATGGACCACTGGGACGCGGTCTTGCCCGGCAAGGTGCTGCACTTCCAGTACGAGGAGCTGGTGCGCGATCCGGAAGCGAATATCCGCCGGCTGCTGCGGCACTGCCGGCTGGCCTTTGAGCCTGCGTGCCTGTCCTTTCACGAAACGCAGCGCTCCGTGCGCACGGCGAGCGCCGAGCAGGTGCGCCAGCCCCTGTACACTTCGGGCGTCGGCTACTGGCGCCATTTCGAGGCGGAGCTCGAACCGCTGCGCCGCGCGCTCGGCGACAGCCTCAACGGGCCGACGGTTGACTAGACACGTCTGCTCAAAGGATGATCCCGTTGCGTCGATTGTCCACAGGTGAGCGCGATATCAGAATTTTAAGCGCTCATGGAGTTCGCAAATGCGTAAACGCCACCGGCAGCATGCGGCATCAACACTTTCAAGCGTGTCCGTGGCACATGCACGTGGACCCTGTTCCGCAATCGGCCTGGCCGTGGCCGCAGCCATTGCCGGGATGGCCGCACCGGGCGCACCGTCGCTGGCGGCGGATGCGGACAACTCGACATCCGGGCGTCTCGAGGAAGTGATCGTGACGGCGCGCAAGCGCGTAGAGAACCTGCAGGACGTCCCTTTGAGCATTGACGTGATATCGAAGAAGGACATGCAGAACCTCGGCATCACCGGGATCGATGACTACGCGGAGAAGCAGCCGTCCATTTCCATTATCAGCGAAGGTCCCGGGACGCAGTTCCTGGTCATGCGCGGAGTGTCCGACGGCAGCAACCCGAATTATTCGAACACGTCTGCGGCGGGGTTTTTCGTTGACGACATGTCGATGAGCTGGGCCGGCGTACAGCCGGACCTGCATCTGTACGATATCGAGCGCATCGAAGTGCTGAACGGCCCGCAGGGCACGACCTTTGGTGCGAGTTCCATGTCCGGCGCCATACGCTACGTCACCAGCAAACCGGACGTGACCGCCTTCAGCGCCGGCGTCGATCTCGACGGCGGCAAGATTCGCGGGGGCCAGCAGAACTGGACTTCTGAGGGGTTCCTGAATGTGCCGCTCATTTCAGGAACACTCGGTCTTCGAGTATCCGCCTTCAACGTCTCCCAGGGCGGCTTCATCAGTAACCTGCTGACCACGCGCACCTGGGTCAACGGGGCCGTATCCAACAACTCCGCATGGGCGGCCAACGATTACAACCACGAGCACCTCGAGGGTGGTCGGGTGGCCCTGAGATGGGTGCCCAGCGATAAGTGGAGTGCTACGCTCACCTACGGCTATCAGCGCCAGAGCACCTTCGGCGCCTGGGACGAGAACCCCACCCTGGCGGCGCCCCGGACAGTTGCGCGCTTCGGTCCGGAGAACCACGGCTTCGAGGCGAAGACGGCCGATTTCCACGTCGACGGCGACGTGGGCATCGGCGACCTGGTCTTCGCGAGCACTTACTGGTCGTTGCCCACCCGCCAGCAGAACGAATATTCGCAGTACATGGAAAACTACGGCGGATTCTTCAGCGTGCCGGGTTCCAACGAGGGTGTCACCTGCCAGAACGACCCGGTCTACGGCACCGGACCGTACACCGGCTGCAACGTCCCGCTGCAGTTCTACGAATACCACACCAATCCCGAACGCTGGTCCAATGAGCTGCGGCTGGCATCCAAACCAGGCGGACGAATCCACTGGCTCGGAGGCCTGTACTGGGAGAAGACCCAGGACAAGAACTCCGGCAGCACCTTCTACCTCCCGGGACTGCGCACGGACAGTCCCGCATTCCAGTATTACAACGCCTATAACGGCACCCCGCCGGGCGCCACCTCGCTCCCCGCGGGAGTGTGGTACTCCTACCAGACGCAATCGGATTACCTGCAGACCACTGAGTTTGCCAACATCAGCTTCGATGTCACCGGCAAGTTCAACGTCGAGGCGGGCCTGGTGCACTTCCATTCCAATTTCACCTACTACAGTCCTTTCGGACAATTCGCTTACCAAGCCACGACTCCGGGCACGGATGTGGGCTCCTCGGATAAGTGGGACAGCAAGTTCGGCATCAACTACAAGCTCAAGGACAAGGTGCTGCTGTACGCCAACTTCGCCCAGGGGTTTCGCGACGGCGGCTCCAATTCAGGATTCCCAGACGCGTGCTACAACACGGGCAATGGCACGGGCGGCGTGGTGCCGCACAGCTACTCGCCTGACACGCTCAACAACTTCGAAGTCGGCTGGAAGTCGACCGGTCTCGACGATCGCCTGCTGTGGAACGGCGCGATCTTCCGCATGGATTGGAAGGATTTGCAGACCATCATCTTCGACACGAGCATCTGTCCCACGAGCAGCTTCTACGTCAATGTCGGCGACGCGCGCATCGTAGGCGTCGAATCGAACATCGAGTACAAGTTCAGCGAGAACTGGCTGCTCCAGGCGGCCACCAGCTACACGGATTCACACCTGACCTCGAGCCCCTACGCCACCTTCCAAGCCAACGTCGGGGAGCGGCTCCCCTACGTGCCGTATTTCAACTGGAGCTGGAACCTGCGCTACGAGCATCCGCTGGGCAGCGGCATGAAGGGCTATGTGCAGCTTGACATGGCCGACAAGGGGGACATGTGGAATGACCTGCACGTCGCGGGCTCCAACGGGCTGCCGCGGATCCTGCAGCCTGAATACTCGATCCTGAACCTGCGCCTCGGATTGAACCCGGCTGGGGGCCACTGGCTCGCCGAGCTCTATGTCACCAACGTTGCGGACCGGAACGCCGTTGTCTACAGCAACACCGGTAATTTCGACCTGCGGCAAACGACAACTGAGCCGCGCGTGATCGGCCTGCGCCTGAACTACCGCATCGGCAAGGAAACCAATTCGGAGTAGCGCGCACGCACTGCTGCTATTGCTGCTGGCAAGGGCCATGAAAATTAATCTGTCCGCGATCGCGCCGTGGGTCTCGCTTTGGCTTGCGCTCGCTGCCGCGGCCGGGGAACCGCCGGCGGACCTGCTCCTGCTGAACGGCAAGATCCATACCCAGGATTCAAAGCGCGGCGTCGTGCAGGCCCTCGCACTCCGCGGCAACACAATCGTCGCCGTTGGCACAGATCAGGCGATGAGCACCCTGCAGGGGCCAAAGACGCGGACGATCGATCTGGCCGGCCGCACGGTCCTGCCAGGCATGATCGATGCACACACTC
>JANXYA010000262.1 GCA_025350345.1 Gammaproteobacteria bacterium | reverse complement strand
CCGACCTCGCCGGTCAGCTGGATGAAGCCACCAGCGTCGTTGATGCCGTAGACCAGGTGCGCGAGCGCGTCGGCATGCTGCGCGCCGAGGTAGAGGTAGCGCGGATCCGGGGTAATGGCGAAGGGCTTGTCGGCCAGGCCGAAGAAGGCGACGTACATGAGCTCGGCCGGTGTCAGGAAGCCGCTGACGAATTCCCGCCGCGGGTGCCCAGCTCCTCGGCGGTGAACTCATCGACGTTGATGAGCTTCATCACCAGCCGGTCGTAGTCGCGCAGCGCCGCCGCGTCGTTGTCGGAGATGATGCCGAGGGCGAGGCCGGCATCGATCTGCGCGGGCAGCTCGAGGGCGCTGATGCGGCCGGTCTTGACGCCCTCGACCCGGAGCTTCTTCTCGATGAGCTCAGCCGCTGGGGCGAGTTCCAGTGCCTGCTGCAGTTGCCCGAGCGGATTGCCTGCGTGCAGCTCGCGGTAGATGCCCGCGGCCAGCCGGTCGCGCGGCTCGCCCGCCTCCTGCATCAGGCCCGCGACCTGGCGCCCGAGCCGGTCGCTGGGCGCGAAATAGGTGCGTCCGCGCGGAAAAATGAACAACCGCATCAGCCCGGCCATCGAGCGCACCGGGAAATTGCGCAGCACGCCGTGCAGCTGCTCCTGCGCCTGGTAGAGCAGTTCCCGGCAGCACCACTCGACCAGGGGCAGGTCGGCGGCGGGGCGGCCCTGGTCCTCGTGATGCTTGAGCACCATCGAGGCCAGGTACATCGAGGAGAGCACGTCGCCGAGCCGCGCCGAAATGTTCTCCTTCTTCTTCAGGTAGCCCCCGAGGGTCAGCATCGCCACGTCGGTGGCGAAGGCGAAGGAGGCGCTGAAGCGCTCGATGTGCTGGTAGTAGCGGCGCGCCGGCCCGGAGTCGGGCACGCTCTCGAAGCGCGCGAAGCTGAGGGCCATCACCAGCGAGCGCGCCGCGTTCGAGATCGTGAAGCCGATGTGACCGAACAGCGCGCGATCGAACGCATCGACGCCGCGGACACGGTCCGGATCGCGCGCCGCGCGCATCTCGCGCAGCACGTAGGGATGGCAGCGGATCGCACCCTGGCCAAAGATGATCAGGCTCCGCGTCAGGATATTCGCGCCTTCCACGGTGATCGCGATCGGGATCGACTGGTAGCCGCGGCCCAGGTAGTTGCGCGGCCCGAGCATGATGCCCTTGCCGCCGTGCACGTCCATGGCATCGTTGGCGACGCGCCGGCCCATCTCGGTGACGTGGTACTTGAGGATGCCGGCCGGCACCGCCGGGCGCGCGCCTGCGTCGATTGCGGCCGCCGTGACGCTGCGCGCCGCGTCCATGATGTAGGTCTGGCCGGCCATGCGCGCGATCACCTGCTCGACGCCCTCGAACTTGCCCACCGGCATGTTGAACTGGCGGCGGATGCGCGCGTAGGCACCGGTGGCGAAGACGGCCGCCTTGGAGCCGCCGGTGGCGTTCGAAGGCAGGGAGATGCAGCGGCCCACCGAGAGCTGCTCGACCAGCATGCGCCAGCCCTGGCCGGCCATCTTCGGGCCGCCGATGATGCAATCGAGCGGCGCGAACACATCGCGCCCACGCACCGGTCCGTTCTGGAACGGGATGTTCAGCGGAAAATGGCGCGTGCCGATCTCCACGCCCGGTGTATCGCGCTGGATCAGGGCGCAGGTGATGCCGAGGTCCGTCTCCCCGCCCAGCAGCCGCTCGGGATCGAACATGCGGAAGGCGAGGCCGATCACCGTGGCAATCGGGGCCAGGGTGATATAGCGCTTGGAGAAATTGAAGCGCAGGCCCAGCACTTCCTGGCCCTGCCACATGCCGCGGCAGACGATGCCGGTGTCCGGCATGGACGCCGCATCGGACCCGACTCGCGGTCCGGTGAGCGCGAAGCAGGGGATGTCGATGCCGCGCGCCAGTCGCGGCAGGTAGTGGTCCTTCTGCTCCTCGGTGCCGTAGTGATTCAGCAGCTCGGCCGGTCCCAGCGAATTGGGCACCGCGACGGTCGAGGCGCAGGTGACGCTGCGGCTCGCCAGCTTCACCAGCACGCAGGAGTGCGCATAGGCGGAGAACTGCAGCCCGCCATAGTGCTTGCTGATGATCATCGCGAAGAAGCCGCGCGACTTGAGGAACTCCCACACGGCCGGCGGCAGGTCGCCGCGGCGGTGCGTGAGGTCGAAGTCATCGAGCATCCGGCACAGCTCTTCGCAGGGACCGTCGAGAAATGCCTGCTCTTCCGCCGACAGGCGCGCCGGCGGATTGGCACTCAACTTGCGCCAGTCCGGATTGCCGCTGAACAGTTCCCCGTCCCACCAGACCGTGCCCGCCTCGAGCGCCTCTCGCTCGGTGTCCGACATCACCGGCAGCAGGCGCAGGTACGCCCGCAGGAACGGGCGGCTGATGATCGCCTTGCGGAGCGGCCGGAGATTGAGCAGCCACAGCATGGCCAGCAGCAGCCACAGTGTGCCCTGCCACAGGCCCCCCGGCTTGCCCCACCACAGGTAGAGCGCCAGCAATGCCGTGAAGGAGAGCGTGTAGATCAGCAGCGGCAGGCGGCGGTAGGCGAGGTAGATCACCACCAGCACGAACAGGATTGTGATGATCGCGCCGTACATGAGCTCAATACTAGCCCGCGCGCCCGCGCCGCGCGAGCCGGCAAATGGGCCGCACTTTAGCCGAGCAGGTCCTTCACCCCGTCGCGCTCTTCGCGCAATTCGGCTTCCGTCGCAGCCATCTTGCCGCGGCTGAATTCATCGATGTCCAGGCCCTGCACGATCTGGTACTGGCCGTTGCGGCAGGTCACGGGGTACGAATAGATGATGCCCTCACGGATGCCATAGCTGCCGTCGGCGGGGATGCTCATGCTGACCCAGTCGTCCTCGGCCGTGCCGCCAAACCAGGTGCGCATGTGATCGAGGGCGGCCGAGGCCGCCGAGGCCGCCGAGGAGGAGCCGCGCGCCTTGATCACCGCGGCGCCGCGCTGCTGTACCGTCGGAATGAAGGTCTGCTCGACCCAGGCCTGATTGATGAGGCTGGTCGCGCTCTTGCCTTTCACGAGGCAGTGTCGCAGGTCCGGATATTGCGTGGAGGAGTGATTGCCCCAGATCGTCATGTGGCGGATATCCGTGACGTGCGTGCCGGTCTTGTCCGCGAGCTGCGCGAGGGCACGGTTGTGATCGAGTCGCGTCATCGCGGTAAAAGCGCTGCCGGGCAGCTGCGGCGCGTTGCTGCGCGCGATCAGGGCGTTGGTGTTGGCCGGATTCCCGACGACCAGCACGCGCACCTTGCGGTCGGCCACTTCATTGAGCGCGCGGCCCTGCACGGAAAAAATCTGCGCGTTCGCGAGCAGCAGATCCTTGCGCTCCATGCCCGGCCCGCGCGGTCGCGCACCCACCAGCATCGCCGCGTGGCAGTCGCGAAAGGCGAGCTTCGCATCGTCCGTCGCGACCGCCGTGTTGAGCGTCGGAAAGGCGCAATCGCTGAGCTCCATCAGGATCCCCGACAGGGCCGGGAGCGCTGCCGTGATCTCCAGCAAATGCAGATTGATCGGCTGGTCGGCGCCCAGCATCTGGCCCGAGGCCACGCGGAAGGCGAGTGCGTAGCCAATCTGGCCGGCGGCACCGGTAATGGTCACATTCAGGGGTGTTTTCACGGGGTCTCCAGGGGGCCGGGCGGCGTAAAAGAGCACTGATTCTAATAGGAATTTCCAGACGAGCAATCGGCTTGCAAAAAGAGCTTGACACTCAAGTAGTGTTGTAGTTGAATACAACACCATAGCGATGGGGCAAGCACAGTGCGAACCCCCGCCGAAACCTAAGGAGACTGTCATGAACGCGATCACTGAAAACACGGCCAAGATCCTCGTTTCCGCCATGCTGGCCACCCTGGCCACGGTATTGTTTGGCGGCATGGTGGCCGTCTCGGCCGGGACGAAGCCGGCAGCGCAGGCCATCGAGCAGGGCCAGAACCTGCAGGCGCAGGTCGGGACGAGTGCACAGCACGGCCCCAGGGTCTGAGGGATCTGGATTGACGGACCGTAGGCGCAGGCATCCAGGGCTCTGGATCGAGTGACCATGAACCAGCAATGGGACAACAGCTCGCCGATCTACCGGCAGCTTCGGGACCGGGTGGTCGCGATGATCCTGGAAGGCGTGCTCAGGGAAGGCGACCCGCTGCCCTCGGTGCGCAACGTGGCCGCGGAGTTGCGCGTCAACCCGCTCACCGTGCTGAAGGGCTATCAGCAACTCGTCGATGAACAACTGGTCGAGAAACGGCGCG
>JANXYA010000251.1 GCA_025350345.1 Gammaproteobacteria bacterium | reverse complement strand
CGGGCAAGATCGTGCCCAGCCGCATCACGGGCACGAAGAGCTTCTACCAGCGCCAGCTCGCCACTGCGATCAAGCGTGCGCGCTTCCTGGCGCTCCTGCCCTACACCGACCAGCACTGAGGCCCGCCATGGACGTCATCCTGCTGCAGAAAGTGGCCAACCTGGGTGCGATCGGCGATCGCGTCAAGGTCAAGAGCGGTTATGGCCGCAACTACCTGCTGCCCTCGGGCCGCGCCACGCTGGCGACAGCGGCGAATGTCGCGCGCTTCGAGGCGCGGCGCCACGAACTGGAGAAGCTGGCCGGCGAACAGCTCGGCGGCGCCCAGGAGCGCGCCGCGGCGCTGCGCGACTTGCGCCTGACGATCACGGCAAAGGCCGGGTCGGAAGGGAAGCTGTTCGGCTCGGTGGGCACATCGGACATTGCCGAGGCCTGCACGGCCGCCGGACATCGGGTCAATCGGAGCGAAGTGCGCCTCCCCACCGGCCCGATCCGCGCGGTCGGCGAGCACCAGGTCACCCTGCACCTGCATACCGACGTCGAGGTCACGATCACCGTGATCATCGTCGCTGAAGAGCAGGGCTGAGCCGGGCCAGAGAGCGGTCGGTCACCATCATGGCCGGGCCGCTGCGTTCACGCCGGGAAGGCGAAATCCCCGACTCCGGGCGCTCCACCCCGCCGCATTCCCTCGAAGCGGAGCAGGCGGTGATCGGCGGTCTGCTCATCGATGCACTGGCCTGGGAACAGGTCGGCGACCTGATCGTTGCCGACGATTTCTACCGGCCCGACCACCAGCTCATCTACACAGCGCTCGCCGAGCTGATCGATACCAGCAGACCGGCCGATGTGGTGACGGTGGCCGAGCAGCTGGAGCGCAGCGGGCGGCTCGAGACCGCCGGCGGACTGGGGTACCTGGGCACGCTGGCGCGCGATACGGCCACGGCCGCCAACGTGCGCGCGTACGCGCAGATTGTCCGCGAGCGATCGCTCCTGCGGCGGCTGATTCACGCCGGACGGGAAATCACCGCCTCGGCTTTTGCGAACGATGGCCGTGAGGCGCGTGACCTGGTCGATGAGGCGGAGCAGCGGGTATTCGCGATTGCCGAGCACAGCACCGGTCGCCGCGACGGCGCTATAAAGGTGAGCAGCCTGCTGCCGCCCCTGATCGACAAGATCGATGAGTGGCACACCAATCCGAACACGATGCGGGGACTGCCTACCGGGTTCACGGATTTTGATCGCAAGACCGGCGGCCTGCGGCCCGGGGATCTGGTGATCGTGGCGGGCCGGCCCTCGATGGGCAAGACGACGCTGGCGGTGAACATTGCGGAATACGTGGCGGTGAACCCGGGCACGCGCGCCTCGGTGGCGATCTTCAGCATGGAAATGCCTGCCGAGCAGCTGCTGACGCGCATGCTCAGCTCCATCGGCGGTGTGCCGCTGAACGGCATACGGAGCGGGCAGATCTCGGATGAGGACTGGGTGCGCGTCACGGCCGCGACCAGCCAGCTCTCGGAGGCGAAGATCTTCATCGATGAGTCCCCTGGCCTCACGCCCACGGAATTGCGCGCCCGCGCGCGGCGTGTGAAGCGGGAACACAAGCTCGATCTGATCATCGTCGATTACCTGCAGCTCATGCAGGTGCCGGGCACCAAGGAAAACCGCGCCACGGAGATCGCCGAAATCTCGCGCAACCTCAAGGCGCTCGCCAAGGAACTGCAGATCCCCGTGATCGCACTCTCGCAGCTCAATCGCGGGGTCGAGCAGCGCACCGAGAAGAAGCCGGTCATGTCGGACCTGCGCGAGTCCGGTGCCATCGAGCAGGACGCGGACATGATCCTGCTCATCTACCGGGAAGAGGTGTACGACAAGAACACCCCGAAGCGCGGTGTCGCTGAGATTGACCTGGCCAAGCACCGCAACGGGGAGATCGGCACTTTCCTGCTCACCTTCCAGGGCCAGTACAGCCGTTTCGCCAACTACGCCGCCGATTCCTATGCGGAGGGCGTCCTGCGGTGATCAGGCTGATCCGCGCGCGTATCGACACGCGCGCGCTACGGAGCAACCTGGCCGTGATACGCGCCGCGGCCCCCGGCCGCCGGGTCCTGGCAGTGATCAAGGCCAACGCCTATGGCCATGGCCTGGTGCCGGTCGCCCTCGCGCTGGCGGCGGTGGACGCCTTTGCCGTCGCGCGCATCGAGGAGGCGGGTGCCCTGCGCGCGGCCGGCATCACCCAGCCGATCGTGCTGCTCGAGGGCATACTGAACGCCGGCCAGCTGGCCGAAGCCGCTCATCTGCAGCTCGA
>JANXYA010000224.1 GCA_025350345.1 Gammaproteobacteria bacterium | reverse complement strand
CCCGCTCCCGCCCGCGCATCACGATGACCTGCGCGGGAATATCGCGCCAGGAAATGACGATCAGCGAGGCCATGCGCCAGGCCCCCTGCGCAGACCCGTCGAGGCCAGCGACACGGTGGCGATCTGTCCCAGGCTGCTCGCCAGCCCACCGTACCCGGTACGGCGCTCCTCGTAGGCCAGTCCCAGTCGCGCCGCGGCCGCTCTGGCGGCGGCACTCAGCTCGGCATTGGCCGACTGCACCAGGTAGACGAGCCGCCGGTAGTTGCGAAAATACTCGGGCAGCAGTTCGGGGTGGCGATCCAGGCCCAGTCCCTCGATGACCAGCCGGTCGAAGTGGCGGACGAGGAAATCCGTGAGATAAAAAGTACCGGGCTCCGCCTCGCTCAGCTCGGCAAACACCGCGGCGGTGGCGAAGAATTCGTAGCAGTGGGCGCCGGGCAGGCGCGCGATGCCTTCCGTCTCGAGCATGGCATCGAGCATGCCGCCGGTACCGCAATCTGCGTAGGCGACAAAGATGCGTGCGTAGTGCCCGCGCGCCGCGCGAATCGCACCCTGTACTGCGGCGGGGATCTGCTCCGGCCGATTGTGCAATTCCGGCGGCAGGCATTCGACCGCCATGTCGGACCAGCCGTTCAGGCGCTTGAGCGCCACGATCTCCCGTGCCAGGGCTCCGCAGGCGATGACCAGGAGCGTTTCGGCACCCTCGGCCATCCGCGTCAGCGCGCCGCGGCGCGGCGCGCGGCGATCAGCGTCTTCGCCATCTCGACGGCGATGGCCGCATCACGGCAATAGGCATCGGCACCAATCGCCTTGGCAAAATCGTCATTCAGCGGCGCGCCACCGACCATGACGATGTACTTGTCGCGCAGCCCCTTCTGCTTGAGCGTGTCGATGACCACCTTCATGTAGGGCATCGTCGTCGTCAGCAGCGCCGACATCCCGAGTATGTCGGGCTTATGCTCCTCGAGCGCGGCGAGATAATTCTCCACTGGATTGTTGATGCCGAGATTGATCACTTCGAACCCCGCTCCCTCCAGCATCATCGACACCAGGTTCTTGCCGATGTCGTGGATATCGCCCTTCACCGTGCCGATGACCACCTTGCCGATCGGCTCGGCACCGGTCTCGGCCAGCAGCGGGCGCAGAATCTCCATGCCCGCCTTCATGGCGTTGGCGGCCAGCAGGACTTCGGGCACGAAGAGGATCCCATCCCTGAAGTCGATGCCGACGATGCGCATGCCCTCGACCAGGGCGTCGTTCAGCACCTTGTCGGGCCCCCAGCCGCGCGCCAAAAATATATTCGTGGCGGCGACGATCTCTTCCTTCAGGCCGTTGTACAGGTCGTCGTGCACCTGCTCGGTCAGTTCCTGATCGTTCAGGGTATTAAGATCAAATGTTTCGGTCGAATCTTCGCCCATCGGTAGACTCCCGGAAGACAGCTATGCCCCAAGCCAGGCCCCCCGGCTCGGGGCGAACTGCGCCGTATCCTTCATGGTACGGCCGCGCACCCCGCAACGGTGGCGCCTGGGCGACCTCAACTTATCATCCCGCGACATGTCCCGGCGAGCCCTTCGCCGGCACCAACGACGCTGGACGAGCCGGCCGGAGCCGCGCCGAGCCCGGAGCCCGGAGCCCAAGCACTTTTTATCGCTAGGTCAATGCTTCTTATCGATAGTGGTGGCAAACCCCGACGGCGGGGCCACTCCGCGCCAGGGGGCGCCCGGTCCCGGCACGCAGCGGTCGCATTCTGACAATCGGCGCGCCCGGCAGTCCCGACAATGCTCTTGAAGGACGCCGAGGAGTTGCGCCGATGAGCTTTGACACCGACCACCCCATGATCCTCACCGCCGGCTGCGCGAGCCGCATGGGCACGACCGCGGCCATCGCCGGGTTTCTGGCCGCCCACCGCCTTTACATCATGGAGATGCAGCAGTTCGACGATACGATCTCACAGCGCTTCTTCGTACGCGCCACCTTCTGCGCCGTGCGCGGCGAGCCGGTCGACGTCGCCGCGCTGCGCAAGGAGTTCGCCCGCCTTGACCAGTCCGAGGGCATGGACTGGCGCATCCACGATTCCACCGAGCGCACGCGCGTGCTGCTCATGGTGTCCAATTACGATCACTGCCTCGAGGACCTGCTCTACCGCCACCGGATTGGCGAGCTGAAGATGGACATCACGGCCATCGTCTCCAACCACGTGACGCTGCAGCCGGTGGCGGCGCAGCATCGCATCCCGTTCTTTCATCTGCCCGTGACGCCAGCCACCAAGGCAGAACAGGAGCGGCGCCTGCTCGAGCTGATCGAGTCGACCCGAACTGATCTCGTGGTGCTGGCGCGCTACATGCAGATCCTCTCCAACGAGCTGTGCGGGAAGCTCCGCGGCCGCGCCATCAACATCCATCACTCCTTCCTGCCGGGCTTCAAGGGCGCCAAGCCCTACACCCAGGCGTACGAGCGCGGCGTCAAGGTGATCGGCGCCACCGCTCATTACGTTACTCATGACCTGGACGAAGGGCCGATCATCGAGCAGGTCGTCGAGCGCGTCGACCATCGCGACACGCCCGAGATGCTGGTGGCTGCCGGCCGTGACTCGGAGCGCCGCGCTCTGTCGACAGCGGTGCGCCTCGCCATCGAACATCGCATCTTCCTCAACGGCAATCGCACCGTGGTTTTTCGCTAGCACGCGCCGGCGCAATTCCTCAGGCCTGCAGGATCAGGTCAGCGGCTTTCTCCGCGACCATGATGGTCGGGGCATTGGTGTTACCCGAGGTGACGGTCGGAAACACGGACGCATCCACGACGCGCAGCGCCTCGATCCCGTGCACCCGCAGCTGATGATCGACCACGGCGCTGCGCGGATCAGGTCCCATGGCGCAGGTGCCGCAGGCGTGAAAGACCGAACCGGCGCGCTGGCGAAAATCCTCCAGCAGCTCCGCCTCGGATTGCCGTCCGGCGCCCGGCTGCAGCTCGGCATCGATGACCTGCGCCAGCGGCTCCGCGCTGGCGATGCGCCGCAGGAGCTGCGCACCCTCGAAGACATCGGCGACATCGGCGGCACTGGACAGTCCATTGGGACGGATCGCCGGCGCCACGAGCGGATCGGGGGAGACGATCGAGATCGAGCCGCGGCTGGTGGGACGGCAGGTATTGAAGGACATCAGGAAACCGGGGAAAGGATCCGGCTGCAGGAGCCGGCGCTCCGTGCCGGTCACGGTCCCATAGCTGAGGGGGTTGAAATACACGTGCATGTTGGGCCGCGCCAGGCCGGAGCGGCTGCGCACGAACGCCCCGGCCTGGTTAACGCTCATGCCCAGCACGCCGCGACGCCCCAGCAGGTAGCGCAGCGCCGCGCGGATCTTGCCACTCAGCGGATAGAGCTCATCGTTGAGCGTCGGCACGCGCGAGCGGTAATAGAAGTTCACGGCGAGATGGTCCTGCAGGCCCTGGCCCACCGCGGGGGCGTGCAGCAGCACCGGAATGCCCAGCCCGCGCAGCACCGATTCATCCCCGATGCCCGACAGCTGCAGCAGCTGCGGGGAATTGACCGCTCCGGCACACAGGATCACCTCGCGCCGCGCGCGCGCGCTGCGCCGCTCTCCGCCCTGCAGGTACTCCACGCCGCTGGCGCGCCGCGCGCTGAAGTTCAGCCGGGTCACCTGCGCACGCGTCGCAACGCTCAGATTGGAGCGCTGCATCGCTGGCCGCAGGAAGGCACTCGCGGTGGATTCGCGCCAGCCATTGCGTATCGTCATGTGCCAGGTGCCCGCGCCGTCCATGACGGCGCCGTTGAAATCGGCCGTGGCGGGAATGCCCGCCGCAGCGCAGCCCGCAATGAAGCGCTGGCACAGGGGATGAGCGGCGGCCGAGATCTCGCTAACGTGCATCGGGCCGCCGGCCCCGTGATAATCGGAAGCGCCCCAGACGTGATCCTCGGATCGCTTGAAATACGCGAGCACATCGGCGTAGGCCCAACCCGGATTCCCTGCCGCCGACCAATCGTCGAAATCCCCGCGATGGCCGCGCACGTAGACCATCGCATTGATCGAGCTCGACCCTCCCAGGACCTTGCCCCGCGGCCAGTAGCCCCGGCGATACGCCAGGCCCGGATCGGGCTCGGCAAAATATTTCCAGTTGAAGCGCGGATCGGTGAATGTCCTGCCGTAACCGATCGGCACGCGTATCCACGGGCTCCGGTCCGTACCACCGGCCTCGAGCAACAGCACGCGATGGCGTCCGTTCGCGCTCAGGCGGTTGGCCAGCACGCAGCCCGCCGAACCCGCCCCTGTTATGATGTAGTCAAAATCTGCCACGGGCACGCTCGCATTGGCCACCAGGATCGATCTGCGGAAGCTCCCGCCGCTCAACGCCCTCAAGGGGTTCGAAGCGGCCACGCGACGACAGAGTGTCCGGGAAGCCGCCGATGAACTGTTCCTCACCCACCCCGCCGTAAGTTACCAGATTCAGGTCCTGGAGCAGGATCTGGGCGTGGAACTGTTCTCGCGCGCCGGCCGTTCGCTGGCACCGACAGCGGAAGGCCGGCTCTTCTATGGGTACGTGCGCAAAGCGCTGGAGACCCTCATCGAGGGCGTGGAGAGCGTACGCCGTGCCCGGGCTGACTCCCCGCTCCGCGTGCAGACTTACGTCACCGCCTCGATCCGCTGGCTGGCCCGCCGGCTGCCCGATTTCGTCGCGGCGCATCCGGGCATCAAGCTCCTGCTCACGACTTACGCCTTCGACTGGGCTTTCGATGACACGATCGCCGACGTAGGTCTCGTCTACTGCGAGAAGACCCCCGGGCCGGAATACCACTGGATTCCCCTGTTCGAGTATCGCCTGCACGCGGTGTGCAGCCCGGCGCTCGCGCGGCAGCTCGGGCCGGCGCCAACGCCGGCCGCGTTGCTCGAGCTGCCGCTCGTGGCGATCTACAGCGAAGCGCACCATTGGGACCTGTGGTGCGAATCGGCGCAGCTGGTTTACAACGCCACACCGGCGATCGTGGTCGATACCCTCGCCGTCGCGCTCGAGATCGCGCTCGAAGGGCGCGGTGTGGCGCTGGTGAACGGGCCCTTCGACACCGATTTCCTGGCCGAAGGCCGGCTGGTGCAGCCGGTCGCCCACGAGTATGCCTGCTCGGGGAGCTGGGGCCTGATCTGCCGGCGTGAGTCCCAGGACAACCCGCGCGTGAAGGCTTTCATGGACTGGCTGGTGCGGGCCGCCGCCAATAAGTGAACGCGTGCGGGTACTTGACCTTGCGTTATGAGGCCGTCAGTGCCGCTGCGCTCAGGTTCGACAGGCGCAAGTCCTGGCGCACGCCGTTGCGTGTTCGTATGAGAAGCCCGCGCCCAACCAACCGTTCGACAGCCGCGTGGGTTGCCGCATAGGTGACGCCGAGGAGGCGTGACAGGCTCCGTGCGTTGGTGACGCGGTCGAATGTGAGCGCAATGCAGCTCGCCTCGATGGAAGGACCTAGGACTGCACGTGCGCGCAATTCGGGAACCTTGAGCAGTTGGTCGAGCGAGTACAGCGACTTGCGCTGCAGGTTCCTATCGTCGTGCCAGAGGTGCCAGCGCTGGTACAGCGGGAGCCCACGCCGCTGCATCCAGAGCCGCTGGGTGGACATGTCGTTAGCGCTGTCGTAGAACGCCTGTGCACGGCGCAATGGGTTGCAATGGGACAGAGCCGTGTCGAACTGCGGTGCACGCCCTGCTCCGTCGGGGGATTCGATGGCGAGCGACAGTAGGGCGCCGAGATAGGCGCGCGTTCGGGGCGCTGCCTCTCGCGTCAGTTCACTCAGGCGACGACCGTCAACCAAGTCGTGAAACTGGGCGAGCCAGGAGGCCGCACACACTGTCAGGCGTTCGTCACTGCTGGCCTTGCTCGCCGTGGCAAGAATCAGTGTCTCGACGTCGACCACATGAGGGCTCGAAGGTCCGGTGAAGTTGACGCCGAGTCGGCGCCATGGCGGGTAGAGATCGTCAGCGCCCCGCAGTTGGACGGCCAATGGCATCCGTCGATTAGCCGTTGCCATGGATGAGCCCATCCAGGAAAGCTCTCATGCGCTCGGCGCGCGCTTCGTCGATGCGGTGCAGGCGCGGCAACTCGCCGCGGGCAAATTCCAGCTCAGTCGGTGTGGGTGTCAGCACCGCAATATCCGCCAGGTCGCGTGGTCTTCCGGCAAAGAGCTTCATTACCAAGACATCCTGACGATGGAGCACCATGACCTGAAGCCGTCCGAAAGGTGGAAGAGAGTGCAGTCGGGATTCGTAGTCCGGCGGCAGAATATCGGCGTAGGTCTGGGCGCTGCCGTTCAGCCAACCGGGGACCAGGCCACAGCGATCGGCCACGGCGCGGATGTCATTTTGCAGTCGCCCCATGTCGGGTTGCGAGCGCAGCACGCCGCAATCGGTCGTTGCGCGCGTGAGCTCGCCGCGCAGGACGAGCGCGCCGGCGCCACCAATCAGTATTTGGGTGGACGAATGCAGCAGCGCGCCCAAGGCCGCAAAGGCCTCCACGAGGCGGCGCTTGTCCAGCGTTTCGTCCATGTGTATAGTTTAACCGATATATAAGAAATGGCAACATTTGCCACTCCTGCGGGGTGAATACTCAAGGCGCGAGCCAAGGTGGCACTGCAAGCAACGAGTGGTGTCGATGCGAAGCCTTGGAATGGGTGCCGGCGTGCTGGTCGCCGTGCCGGTCACTAGGCCAGGGGTGCCGGCGCCCGTCCGCGCGGCACCACCTCCGCGCCGCGGGCCGCGGGTTCATGATCGACCATTTCAGCCGGGAAACCCGGCGCGAGCACACGCACGCCGCAGGCCTCCTCGAGACGGCGGATGATGTTCGGGGAGTGCTCACGCGGCCCATAGCGACGCTCGCCATCCCTGAAAATCCCCAGCACCAGCGGCGAGAGCTCCAGGGGCACCTGGTGCTCGCGCGCCAGCGCATCGAACAGGCCCACGTCCTTGATGACCAGATCCATCGTGAAGTTGATGTCGCGGCTGCCGTTGAGGATCACCTGCGACTCGGTCTCGTGGACGAAGGAATTGCCCGAGGAGATGCGAATGCCTTCATAGGTCATGTTCAGATCGAGGCCGGCCACCCTGGCCACCGTCAGGGCCTCGGCCAGCGCCGCCAGATGCACCGTGCAGAGGTAATTCGTCAGCACCTTGAGCTTCGAGGCCGAGCCGAGCGGGCCGGTATGCAGGATGTCGCGGCCGAGAATCGCCAGTGTCGGCAACACGCGCTCAAAGGCGGCGCGGCTGCCGCCCGCAAAAATCGCAATGTTTCCGGTGGCCGCCCGATGGCAACCTCCGGATACCGGGCAATCCATCGCCATCGCGCCCAGGACTTCCACCTTCGCCGCGAGGCGCCTGACCTCGGCGCTGTCGGTCGTGCTCATCTCCAGCCAGATCTTCCCGGCGCCCAGTCCGGCGAGCACGCCATCGGAGCGCTCCATCACGTCCGCCGAGGCGGCCGGGGATGGCAGGCAGGTAATGACGATGTCGACCGCCTGCGCGAGCTCACGCGGCGAGCCGCCACGCTTCGCGCCCCTGGCAACGAATGAGGCCACCACCGCGTCGTCCAGGTCCCGGACGGTGAGGTCAACGCCCTGGCGCAACAGGTTCCCCGCCAGCTTGCTGCCCACATTGCCCAGGCCGATGAATCCGATCCGCTTGTCAGTCACGAGTGCACCATTTGACCGATCGAGGCAGGTAATCGCCCCGCTGGCGCAGAGGCTAGCGATAGGGCAATGTTCGAAACAAGCAAAAAATATCGGCGGACCGGAAAGGATTGTTAGCTCCGGGGGGGAGCGGCGCGAGCCGCGGCATCCCGCGTGGAAGTCAGTTCTGCTGGCGCCGGTGCCGAAGTTTGCGTTAAATGCAGGCCAGCCTTGTTCTGTATCAGGGGCACCGGTTCATGAGCACGATCACCTACGCACCCACGACCGTGGCGGACGAGGACTCGGCCAGCCTGCGCTGGTACGTGCTGGTCCTGATGTGCCTCGTTTACACGCTCAGCATCACTGACCGCTACATGGTCACGCAGGTACTGGATCCCATACGGCGCGAGCTGAACCTGACCGACTCCGGCGTTGGCCTCCTGACCGGCCCCTCGCTCGCCCTGTTCTACGTGGTGCTGGGATTCCCGATCTCCTGGCTCATCGACCGCAGCAGCCGGCGCAACATCATCTCAGTGTCGATCATCGCCTGGTCGGCCATGACGCTGTGCACGGGGATGTCGCGCACTTCCTGGCAATTTCTGCTTTCGCGCATTGGCATCGGCATCGGCGAGGCGGGCGGCACGCCCGGGGCCAATTCCATCATCTCCGACTACTTTCCATCGGCACGCCGCCCGATGGCCCTGACGGTATTCTCGCTCGGCGCCCCGATCGGCGCCTATTTCGCATCGGACACCACCGGTGCCATCGCGGACCTGCACGGCTGGCGGGCGCCATTCCTGTGGCTGGGCGCACCCGGGGTCATCGTGGGACTCCTGATCTACTTTACGGTCAAGGAACCGCGCCGGGGGAAGCTGGACGCGGTCCTGGTCGACAAGAAGCCCTCCTTCCTGGACGCCATGGCTTATCTGTGGAGCCAGCGCTCGGCGGTGCACGTCATGGTCGCGAGCGCACTGACCGCACTGTGGGGCTGGGGCCTGATGTACTGGACGCCGACGTTCCTGCACCGGTGCTATGGCCTGAGCCCGGGTGAGGCGGGGGCGATCACAGGGCCGATTCACCTGTACGGGGGCGTGGCCGCGACTTTGTATACCAGCTGGCTCCTCACCCGTCCGTCGATGGCCGATCCGCGTCGCATCGTGAAGCTGATGGGATGGTGGATCGGTCTCGCTACCGTCGTGTCGCTGGTGATTTACACGACCCACTCGCTCGCGCTCACGCGCTGGCTGTTCTGGCTGTTCATTCCGTCGATCTATTTCTACATCGGCCCCTGCTTCGGCATGCTGCTCAACCTCGCCGAGCCGCGCATGCGCGCCGTGTTCTGCGCCTCGACGCTGTTCGTCGCCAACGTCGGTAACCTCATCATTGCTCCGGTTGGCGTCGGCCTGCTGAGCGACTGGTTCGCACCCGGCCACGCTGCGGGCG
>JANXYA010000222.1 GCA_025350345.1 Gammaproteobacteria bacterium | reverse complement strand
CTCGGCGAGCTCAGCGGCGCGCTGCGCCTCGAAAGCCGAATAGTTGCCGCGATAGGCGTGCACCTGCTCGTGCTCAATATTGACGATGCGGTTGCAGACGCGATCGAGAAATTCGCGATCATGCGCAATCAGCAGCAGGGTGCCAGCATAGGCGCGCAGCCAGGTTTCCAGCCAGAGAATGGCGTCGATATCCAGATGATTGGTCGGCTCGTCCAGCAGCAACAGATCCGAGCGGCACATGAGCGCGCGCGCCACGTTGATGCGCACCCGCCAGCCGCCGGAAAAGGCGCGGATCGGCCGCTCGTCCTCATCGGGCGCGAATCCCAGGCCGTGCATCAGCTGCGCGGCGCGCGCACGCGCATCGTAGCCGCCCACTTCGGCATAGCGCGCGTGCAGCGTGCCGAGCCTGGTGCCATCATCCTGCTCCGTGGCGTGGCGCAGCTGCGCCTCGATCGCACGCAGCTCAAGATCGCCGTCGAGCACGAACTCGATGGCGGGCTGGTCGGTGGCCTCGATGTCCTGCGAAACGTGCGCGGTGACGAGATTGCCGGGCATCTCGAACACGCCGGCATCGGCGTGCAGGGTGCCGCGCACCAGTTCCAGGAGCGTGGACTTGCCGCTGCCGTTCTCGCCGGTGATGCCGACTTTCTCGCCGCGAAACAGCCCGAAGCTCGCGCCCGCAAACAGCAGGCGCGGGCCGCGCCGGACCGCTACATCGGTGAAATTCAGCATCGCCCGGTCAGTCGAGAGGCCCGGCGCGAACCACGGTGTGCCGCAGGTTGATGCCCGCCAGCTCGTAGCCGCGCCTGAAATCCCTGATGTGCTTGCTCATCCAGGTCTGCGCGCTGGCAGGATCCTGTGCTTCCACGGCCGCACAGAGCCGGCGCTGCGCGTCGATGATGCGCGTGCGGGCCTGGGGCACCTGATCGATCATCGCCGCGAGCGAGGGTTCCAGCAGCTGGATCAGCGGCTCGTGCGCCAGCACCAGGGCAGGATTGCCGCTCGCCTCGCCGAGCGCCCGGAAGAATTCGGCCACGTGCTGCACCGTCTGCAAGGACTCCGGCGCGGCGCGCACGCTGCTGAATGCCAGTGTCAGGCGCTGCAGGTCCGCATCGCTCCGGCGCGTCGCGGCGGCGGCGGCCAGCGGCGGCTCCAGGATCATCAGGGCCTCCCACACATCCACGAAGGTGACGTCGTGGAGCACGAGCGCCCGGCGCACTCCAGCGCCGACCTGGAGCGGGCCGGGACGGATGACCATCATGCGTTTCGAGCCGCGGCGCCGCCCGATCAGCCCGGCGCTGTCCAGCTCGCGCAGCGCTTCACGCACCGTCGAGCGGTTCACACCGAACTGGCGCGCGAGTTCCAGTTCGGGCGGCAGGTGATCGCCCGAGCGCAGCCGCCCGGCGACGATATGGTCGACCAGCGCGGTGGCCACCTTGCGATAGGTGGGCTCCACCACGATGGGTTCGAACTGCAGGTTCACGCGGTGAGCCTGAAGATTTCCCGGCCGATGAGCATGCGGCGGATCTCCTGGGTACCGGCGCCGATCTCGTAGAGCTTGGCGTCCCGTAGGAGGCGTCCGGCCGGGTAGTCGTTGATGTAGCCATTCCCGCCCAGCGCCTGGATCGCATCGAGCGCCACCTGCGTGGCCCTCTCGGCGGCGAACAGGATGGCCGAGGCGGCGTCCTGGCGCGTGCGGCGCCCGCTGTCGCAGGCGCGGCCGACGGCATACACATAGGCCCTGGCGGCGTTGAGACTGGCATACATGTCGGCCACCTTGCCCTGCATGAGCTGAAAGCTCCCGATAGCCTGGCGGAACTGCTTGCGCTGGTGAATGTACGGCAGCGTCACATCGAGCGCGGCGGCCATCAGGCCCAGCGGGCCGCCGGCCAGGATCGCGCGCTCGCAGTCCAGCCCGCTCATCAGTACGCGCGTGCCGGCGCCCAGCTCGCCCAGGATGTTTTCCACCGGCACCGGGCAGTCCTCGAAGATGAGCTCGCTGGTGCTCGAGCCGCGCATGCCCAGCTTGTCGAGCTTCGGTGCGGTGGAGAAGCCGCTGTAGCCCTTCTCGACGATGAAGGCGGTGATGCCGCGCTCGCGGGATTCCGGATCGGTCCTGGCATAGACCACCAGCACGTCGGCGTCCGGGCCATTGGTGATCCACATCTTGCGGCCCGTCAGGCGGAAATGATCGCCGTGGCGCACGGCGCGCAGCTGCATCGAGGTGACGTCCGAGCCCGCCTCGGGCTCGGACATCGCCAGCGCGCCGACGTGCTCGCCGGACACCAGCCGCGGCAGGTAGCGGGCGCCTTGCGCCTCGTTCGCGTGCAGGGCCAGCTGGT
>JANXYA010000207.1 GCA_025350345.1 Gammaproteobacteria bacterium | reverse complement strand
CCCGCTCCGCCCGTGGGCCCTGCGCAGTCGGGCCGCTGCCCGATATTCTGCCTGATACCCGGCCGGAGCAGGCGAATTCCGCCCCGCAGGCTCCATCCGCTGTTGCCATCCCTGGTGGTATCCCGGAACATCGGGCGGAGCCGGGACGGAGGACGCTAGAATGGTGGCGATCGCCTTGTCATGGTTCCGAAGCTTGCGCTCCAGCTCATTGAGTTTTTGCGCCAGAGCCTTGCTGGAGGCGAGCAACTCGCGCAGCCGCAAAAAGGCACGTACCACATAAATGCTCATCTCGACCGCCAAGGGGCTGTTGAGAATCGTGGCGGCCATGATCGCCCCGTGTTCGGTGAAGGCAAAGGGCGGAAAGCGCGGATCGCGATGCTTTTGGGAACCGGTCGCAAATTGCGACCGGTTCAGTGCCTGTGTCTCGGCTCGGCTGAGGCGGAAGATGAAATCTGCCGGGAAGCGCTTGTTATTGCGCTTGACCTGCTCGTTGAGTCGCTTGGTTGTTACACCGTAAAGGGTCGCAAGCTCAGTATCGAGCAGCACGCGCTGGCCGCGCAGGATGAGGATTGCGCGAGCGATCTGCTCAATGGGAATGATTCTTGGCATTGGGCTAAGCAGCATCAGCGCAGGCGGAGCCGTTTGTCGATGCACGGAGATGGCTAATAAGGGGCCGATTTATGGAGAAATGCGAGGAAGAACCCAACCGAGCCAGGAGCATGGGCCGCAGCCAAAGTCTGGCCGCGCCAGACTGGGGGGTCGCGATCGGCCCGAGCAGGATGCATCCTGGTCAAAGCGTCGACGGCGGGAACGCCAGGCGCCCCCGCGGCATCCAATGGACGCCGATAGGAGTTTGCCATGCCGATCTCTCCCCTGGCGTCCGCCCCTGTGCCGGATGACGCCGAGCTTGCCCGCCGCATCATCCAGCACGACGAGGCCGCCTTCGTATCCTTGATGCGACGCCACAACGGGGCCCTGTTCCGGATCGCACGCGCCATTCTCAAGAACGGTGCGGACGCCGAGGACGCCCTCCAGGAGTCCTACCTCCAGGCTTATCGCCACATGAGCGATTTTCGCGGCGAGTCGAAATTATCGACGTGGCTGACACGCATCGTTGTCAATCAGGCACTGGCCAGGCGCCGCAGTGCGAACCGTACCCGGACGGTCGTGCCGTTTGGCAACCTGCACGCGGACAAGCGCGTTGCCGACCTGCCCGCGGAGCCAGACGACGCGCCTGACTCGCCCGAGCATTCGAGAGCGCGTGCGGAAGTCCGCAGCCTTCTGGAAGGAAAAATAGAAGCCCTGCCCGTGGCGTATCGGACGGTGTTCATCCTGCGCGAAGTCGACGAACGGTCCGTGGCCGAGACTGCGGAGAGTCTGTCGATCCCGGAAGCGACGGTCCGATCGCGCCTGTTCCGTGCCCGTGGACTGCTGCGCGAGTCGCTGGCTCGCGAGCTTGAATTGGCCACGGCCGATGTTTTCCACATTGGCGGCGAGCACTGTGATCGGGTGGTGGCGGCCGTCCTGGCGCGCCTGGGCGACATGCCCGAGCGCCCGTAGTCGGGCCGCCGCGCCGGGAACGCCGCTTGCCGGCTCGGCATCTAATGCGAGCAGCCCAAACCCGTGCATCCAGACAGCGGTGTCGCACGTATTGGTCCTTAGAAAACCTTGCACATGAGGAGTACTCGCATGAAAATGATCGGATTAGCGATGGCGATGAGCCTGGGCCTGGTGGCCACTGCGGCGCAGGCCGCGGGGCCCACGGACCCGCAGATTGCTGCCATTGTGGTGACCGCGAACACGGTCGACATTGACGCCGGCAAGCTGGCCATCAAGAGGTCGCACACCAAGGATGTCCGTGAGTTTGCCCAGCGCATGATCACGGACCACACGGGCGTCAACAAGTCCGCGGTGGATCTGGTGACGAAGCTCAAGGTCACGCCGGAAGATAACGCGACCAGCCAGAGTCTCAAGGCCGGCGGTGAAGAGAATGTTCACAACCTCAAAATGCTCAAGGGCGCCGCCTTCGACAAGGCCTACGTCGATCACGAGGTGGC
>JANXYA010000181.1 GCA_025350345.1 Gammaproteobacteria bacterium | reverse complement strand
CCTTTTCGGCTATGCTTTGCCGGTGCGTATCGATTTCACCAAGATGCACGCGCTGGGCAACGACTTCATGCTCTTCGAAGCGCCGCCGGGCGGCGTACTGCCCAGCCGCACGCAGTGGCGGGCGCTTGCCGACCGGCACTCAGGGATCGGCTTCGACCAGGCACTGGTGCTCGAGCTGCCGCGCTCGGCCGGCAGCCACGGGTTCTATCGCATCTACAATGCGGACGGTTCGGAGGCCGAGCAATGCGGCAACGGTGCGCGTTGCATCGCGCGCTACCTGCAGCTGCGGGGCGCGGCTGCCCACTCCGGCACGCTGCGCATGGGCAGCCCCGGCGGTGAGGTCGAAGCACGGGTGCTCGCTGACGGGAGCGTCGCCGTCGATCTGGGCGTGCCGGATTTCGATCCTGCCTCCCTGCCCTTTTTGGCGAGCGCTGCGGAAGCCACCTACTCGATGGAGGTGGCAGGCGAGCATATCGAGTTCGGCGCGGTGTCGATCGGCAACCCGCACGCGGTCCTGCGTGTCGCGGCGGTCGAGGACGCCGACGTCAGCGGCATCGGCGCGGCGCTGCAGGCGCACCCGCGCTTTCCGCGCCAGGTCAATGTGGGCTTCATGCAGATCATCGACAGCGCGCGCATCCGCCTGCGCGTGTATGAGCGCGGCGTGGGCGAGACCCAGGCCTGCGGGACCGGTGCCTGCGCGGCCGTCGCGGTCGGGCGCAACCTCGGAGTGCTTGGGCCCGAGGTCGAAGTGCATGTTCCGGGAGGCCGGCTCGGCGTACACTGGGACGGGCCGGGGGAGCGAGCCTGGCTCACCGGTCCTGCTGCAGTGGCCTACACGGGCCGCGCCGAGCTGTGAATCAGGCCAGCACCGCCAGGGGAATCGACACGATGACGAGCCACACCGCACAGGACCTGAGCGCCCCGACTCTCGATGAACAGGCCATCACCCAGTATCTCCAGCAGCATCCCGATCTGTTCGATCGCCACCCGCAACTGCTGGCACGCCTGCGCCTGCAGCACCCGCGCAACGGTGCGACGGTCTCGCTGATCGAGCGGCAGGTGGAAGTGCTGCGCGAGCGGCACGCCGCACTCGAGCAGCAGCTGGCGGAGTTCGTGAGCGTGGCTCGCGCCAATGACGCACTGGCCGAGAAGATTCACCGCTTCACGCGACGCCTGGTCGGCACGAGCACGCGCGCCGAGGCGCTGGCGCAGATCGAATCCAGCCTGCGCGAGGATTTCGATGCCTACCACGCCGTGCTGGTATTGCGTGGGTCGGCCACGACCGACGTGGCGAGCCGGTTCCTGCGCCAGGTCGCCGCCGACGATGCCGTGTTCAGTAGCTTCGAGACGCTGTTCGCGAGCGGACGCCCGCGCTGCGGCCAGGTGCGCGACACGCAGATGGAGTTCCTGTTCGGCAGCGAGGCCACCGGCATCGGTTCGGTCGCGCTGATCCCGCTCAATGCGCTCAGTCCCCCGGGCCTGCTGGCGCTCGGGAGCCTGGATCGCGAACGGTTTCACCCGGGCATGAGCACGGAGTTTCTCTCGCGCATGGCCGAGCTGATCGCGGATTCACTCACCCGGCCCTGAAGGCGAAAAGCCGATGGGCGCTGAAGCCGCCTGGATCGAGCGCTTTCAGCGCCATCTGGCCACCGAGCGGCGCCTCTCGCCGCACACCGTATCCGCCTACCGGCGCGAGCTCACCGCCTTTGCGCGCTGGTGCACGCGCAGCGCAGTGGCGGACTGGACCCGCATCGATGGAGCGCAGGTGCGCTCCTTCGCCGCACGCAGCCATGCCGGCGGACTCAAGCCCCGCAGCGTGCAGCGGCGCCTGTCGGCGCTGCGCACCTTCTTCGCGTTCCTGCTGCGCGAAGGGCTGGTGCGCCACAATCCGGCCCTGGATATCCGCGCGCCCAAGGCGGGTCGACGCCTGCCGCACGCGCTCGACGTCGACCAGATGGCGCGACTCCTGGCCATGCCCGCCACCGGCGCGCTCGGGCAACGCGACCTGGCGATGATGGAGCTGCTGTACTCCTCGGGCCTGCGGCTCGCCGAGCTGGTGGGCCTGAATATCGCTGATCTGGACCTCACCGACCGCACGGTCCGCGTGCTCGGCAAGGGCAGCAAGACCCGCATCATGCCCGTGGGGCGCCAGGCCGTGAGCGCACTGCAGGGGTGGCTCCGCCAGCGCGCGCCGCTCGCCGCCGCAGGCGAGAGCGCCGTGTTCATCACGCAGCGCGGCCAGCGGATCGGCGCGCGCGCGGTGCAGCTGGTCGTGGCGCGCCGCGCGCGCGCGCAAGGCTTGCCGATGGGCGTGCACCCGCACCTGTTCCGCCACTCCTTCGCCACGCACCTGCTCGAATCGAGCCGCGATCTGCGCGCCGTGCAGGAGCTGCTGGGTCACGCCAGCATCAGCACCACCCAGGTCTACACCCACCTTGATTTCCAGCATCTCGCCCGCATTTACGAGAGTTCACATCCGCGCGCCCGCCGGCGCGGCTAACCGCCTGAACCGCAAGGGCCAAAGCCGATGAGCCAGAGTTTTGATCCGCACGCCACGACCATCCTGGCGGTGCGCCGCAAGGACAGCATCGCCATCGGTGGCGATGGGCAGGTGACGCTTGGCAACACCGTCATGAAGTCGAACGCGCGCAAGGTGCGCCGCCTCGCCAATGGCAAGGTGGTGGCCGGCTTCGCCGGCGGCACGGCTGATGCCTTGACGCTGTTCGAACGCTTCGAGGGCAAGCTGGAGAAATTCGGCAACCTGACGCGCGCGGCCATCGAGCTGGCCAAGGACTGGCGCGCCGATCGCTACCTGCGCCGGCTCGAGGCACTGCTCCTGGTGGGTGACCCGGAGAGCCTGTTCGTGATTTCCGGCAACGGGGACGTGATCGAACCTGAGCATGAGCTCGCGGCGATCGGCTCCGGCGGCCCGTATGCGCAGGCCGCGGCCCTGGCGCTGCTGCAGAACACCGAACTGCCCGCGCGCGGCATCGTCGAGTGCGCGCTCAACATCGCCGCCGACATCTGCATCTACACCAATCGCAATCTCGTCATCGAGGAGCTGTCCGCGTGACCCCGCAGCAGATCGTCCAGGAGCTCGACAAGCACATCATCGGCCAGGGCGCCGCCAAGCGTTCGGTGGCCATCGCGCTGCGCAACCGCTGGCGGCGCATGCAGGTCGATGAGCCGATGCGCCAGGAGATCACCCCGAAGAACATCCTGATGATCGGGCCCACGGGCTGCGGCAAGACCGAGATCGCGCGGCGCCTGGCGCGGCTCGCCAACGCGCCATTCGTGAAGGTGGAGGCCACCAAGTTCACCGAGGTCGGCTACGTCGGCCGCGAGGTCGACTCGATCATCAAGGAACTCGCCGAGGTGGCCGTCAAGATGGCGCGCGAGCAGGAAGTGAGCCGGGTGCGCGAGCCCGCGCACGCCGCCGCCCAGGAGCGCGTCCTCGATGCGCTCCTGCCCAAGCCGAAGCTCACCGGCTTCTCGACCGATGAGCCCGCGCAGCCACGCGATGCCGAGACCCGCCAGAAATTCCGCGAGCGCCTGCTCCGCGGCGAGCTCGACGAGCGCGAGATCGAGATCGAGGTGCGCTCGCTCCCGGCCGGTGTGGAGATCATGGCGCCCCCGGGCATGGAGGAAATGCAGCAGCAGCTGCAGTCGATGTTCCAGAACCTCGGGGGCGCACGCACCAGGCCGCGGCGCGTGAAGATCCGCGAGGCCCTCCGGCTCCTGACGGACGAGGAGGCCTCCAAGCTCGTGAACGAGGAGGAGCTCAAGGTCCGGGCGCTGGCCAATGCCGAGCAGAACGGCATCGTCTTCATCGATGAGCTCGACAAGATCTGCCGCCGCCAGGAAACCATTGGCGCCGATGTCTCGCGCGAAGGC
>JANXYA010000179.1 GCA_025350345.1 Gammaproteobacteria bacterium | reverse complement strand
GTGGCGGCCGCGCGGCCGGCGCCGGCGAGCGCCACGACATTCGCGTCGGGCGGCCCCCACCGGCGCGGCGTGCGCAGCGCGGCCGAGATCGCCGCCGAGCAGGCGAGCTACGTCGTGCGCGGTGGCGACACCCTGGCCACGATTGCGGTGCGGACCGGCGCCGATGCGGAACTGCTGATGCGCGCCAATGGCCTGAGCGACAGCGATCATATCTACGAGGGCGAGCGCCTGACGCTGGCCGCCAGCTCGACGCGCGCCACTGCCGAGCCTTCGGTGATGGCGCTGGCTGCCGAGGAGGATCGCCAGGATTACGCCCAGGCGCTGGCGGCCGCGAAGGCGGCGCGCGCCGAGACCGTGGTCAGCGCCGGGCAGGCGCAGGGGCCCGCCTTGCTGGCGGACGCAGAGACCCCGCCTTCGGCCGACCCGATCGACTACGGCGTCGACAGCAGCGATCGCCTGACCGTGGTTGCCGCCGAGACCATCGGCCATTATGCGGACTGGCTGGGCGTCTCGACCGCGCGCTTGCGCACTCTGAATCACATGCGCGGCCGCAGCGCGGTGCTGATGGGCCGGCGCTTCCGGCTCGAGTTCAGCAAGGTCACGCGCGAGCAGTTCGAGCAGCGGCGCCGCAATTACCACCAGCAGCTGCAGAGCGATTACTTCGCCTCGCATCACATCGTCGGCACCGACACCTACATCGCCCGCAGGGGCGATTCGCTCTGGAGCGTGACCCAGCGCAGTGCACTACCCGTGTGGTTGCTGCAGCAATACAATCCCGACGTCGATTTCGGCGAGCTGCGCCCGGGAACCTCGATCGTGCTGCCCCGCGTCGAGGACGCTTCCTGAGCAGCGGCGTCCCGCCTCGCGTGCGGGCGGCCGTACATGGCGGGTTGTGAACCCTGCACGGTCGCGGCATGGGGTCGTGATCCCTATAATCACCGCATGTCCTACCGCTTCCTGCCGGCACTTGCGCTCCTGGCCGTCACCGCCGCCGCGGCGGAACCGGCGACGCTGACTGTCGCCACCGCCAATCAGGCCGGCGTGGCTGCGCTGGCCCCCGAGCCTGATGAGCTGCCGACGGCCGATCGCGCCATCGTGCGAAAATCGCAGCGGCGGCTGTACCTGCTGAACCAGGGCCGGGTCTTGCGCAGCTATCGCGTGGCGCTCGGTCTGCAGCCGGAAGGGGACAAGGAGCGCGCCGGGGACTTTCGGACGCCGGAGGGCAGCTACCGGCTGACCCGTCGCAACACGCACAGCGATTACTTCCTCTCGATTCAGGTGTCGTATCCGAACGAGGCGGATCTGCAGCGCGCGCGGCGCAACCGCTGGTTGCCCGGCGGTTCGATCATGGTGCACGGGCTGCCCAACACGTTGAGGCACGCGCCCGATTACTACGCCACCGCCGACTGGACCGATGGATGCATCGCCCTTTCCAATTCCGACATGGTGGAATTCTGGCTGCTGAGCCACGACAACATGCCCATCGAGATCATGCCCTGACCGGGGCGATCCGCCGTCCGCCGCGCCAGCGCCCCCGCCATGGAAACCAGTGTCGTCATTCCCGATGCCGTCGATGCCAGGGTCGGCCCGCGCGGGAGCCTGGAAAATCTCTCGCAGGCCGAGATCGCCAAGCTCCTCGACTCGAGCGCGCAGGGCCTGTATCCGCTGTTTCGCAATTGCGCCCTGGCGGTGCTCAACGCCGGCAGCGAGAGCGATGACGCCCACGAGATTCTCCAGCGCTACAGCGCCTTCACCGTACAGATCGTGCGGCAGGCCTGGGGCATCAAGCTGCAGATCGCCAATGCGCCGGCCAGCGCCTTCGTCGACGGAGAGATGATCCGCGGCATCAAGGAGCACCTGTTCTCGGTGCTGCGCGACGTGATCTACACGGCCAATGAGATCATCGGCGCCGGCCGCCTCGCGACCAACGAGCCGGCGGCGATCACCAACGCCGTGTTTCACATCCTGCGCAATGCACGGGTGCTCGATTTCAAGGCCCGGCCCAACCTGGCGGTCTGCTGGGGCGGACACTCGATCGCCGAGGCCGAATACCAGTACACCAAGAAGGTCGGCTATGAGCTCGGCCTGCGCGCGCTGGATGTCTGCACCGGCTGCGGACCGGGGGCCATGAAGGGTCCGATGAAGGGTGCGACCATCGGCCACGCCAAGCAGCGCATCGCCAGCGGGCGCTACCTGGGACTGACCGAGCCGGGGATCATCGCCGCCGAACCGCCCAATGCCATCGTCAACCAGCTCGTGATCCTCCCGGACATCGAGAAGCGGCTCGAGGCCTTCCTGCGCCTGGCGCACGGTGTGGTGGTCTTTCCCGGCGGCGTGGGCACGGCCGAGGAAGTCCTGTACCTGCTCGGGGTACTGCTGGAGCCGGCCAATGCCGGCATGCCCTTGCCGGTGGTGCTGACCGGCCCGCGGGAGAGCGCGTCCTGGTTCGAGCAGCTCTCCGAATTCATCGAGGGCACGCTGGGGGCCGCGGCACTGGCGCGCCTGACCTTCATCCTGGACGATCCGGCGGCAGTGGCGCGCCACATGGTGCGCAGTTTCGCCGAGGTGCGCGAATACCGCCGCACCCGCAATGACTCCTACAACTTTAACTG
>JANXYA010000156.1 GCA_025350345.1 Gammaproteobacteria bacterium | reverse complement strand
GCAGCCGGACGCTCTGGAGCGCGGAGCCGAAGGCCGGCTCATCGAGAGGCTCAATCTCGCGCGTCCAAGCCGGTGGCACCATTCCGTGCTGCGCGCAGGCGAGCTCCACCATCGCAGCAATCGTGTTTGCAAGAAGCGGCGTCAGCGCAACCGTCGGCGCCGCGGCGATGGCGTCCCGCAACTCCCCGACCAAGACGCTGGAGAGCCAGGCGTTGAGTTCAGCGAGCGCGAAGCGGGACTCGGGCCCAGCGCAAGCGGCAACGGCGTCCTGAAACTGTGTCGCCGGCACCGAGAGCACGCAACTCAGCACGTACGTCGACATGTCCATGCCGGCACGCGCGGCAGCACGCTGGATCACACTCTTCTGGGCGCCCGTGACGCGGATCTGCAGCTGGGCGGTCTTTTGATTCTGGGCCACACCGAGAGTGTATTCGCGCTCCTGTAGTATTGTCAATACACGTGTATTGACACATCGAAATTAGCCATTTGCGGATCGCGCCTCAAATGGCGCTCTATCGCCAGGATCGATCGGCCCTTAGCGCAAGCGATGCGCGATGGCATCGCCCAGGGCGTGCAGCCCGCCGGACACGTCACAGAGCGTCCCATTCATAAACAGCCCGGGCGAAGTGCGGACGTGGCTGCGCACGGCTCCGTCAACGTGTTCACGCACGCGCTGGCGGTAGATCTCGTCATCCAGAGCGGCGGTAAACTGCGCCAGATCCAGCCCCAGCCCGGCGGCGTAGTCGTGCAGCGCCTTGCGGTCCAGCCGCGCGGTTTGGCGCATCAGCAGATCGTGCATTTCCCAGAACTTGCCTTCCGCGGCCGCCGCTTCGGCGGCTTCCGCGGCCATCAGCGCATGCGGGTGCGCACTCTCGATTGGAAAGTGCCGATAGACCAGTCTTACCGTGGTGGCATGCTGGTCGAGCAGCATTCGTACGCCCGGCTCCGCGGAGCGGCAGATCGGACATTCGAAATCTCCGTACTCGACCACGGTAATACGCGCCTCGGGTGAGCCACGCACGTGATCCGAGGGGCTGACCGGCACCTTGAGATCCTGGCCCGCTTTCTCGCTCATCGGCGGCTCTCGATAGTTGAAGGGCGATTGCCGGAAAAATCATGCGCCGGCGGGATGCGGGATGCAATGTACATCGGCCTGGCCCGCTCCGCTTTCGGCTCTAGCGGCTCATCGAGCGAGGCGCGCGCGCTCGTACACCGCCTCGAGGAAGGCCGCGTGACTCCAGCCGATGCCGCGCGAGGAAGCCGGCCGGCCGGTGTGCTTGTCGATCTGCTCGTACATCTGCCCATCCGCCGGCGTGCTCAGCTGGAGCCGCGCCATGATGCGATCGGCCTTGCCGGTGAAGGCCGCGATCGCCTGCCGCTGCAGCGCGGCTCCGGGCGACAGGGCCATCCCCGGTTTCAGCTGCGTCCAGGTGGACTCCGGCAGGGCTGACCTGAGGAAGGCGGCATTGCGCGCGGTCACGCCCAGGCTGGCCCCTTCCTGCAGGCGGGCAGCGAGCCGGTAATAGAAGGTGGCAAAGTCCGCCGTGATGAAGACCCAGGGATTGCCACCGTAGTAGACGTCCCCGGCGTAGCGCCCGTAGCCCAGGCCCACGTCGCCTCGGCGATTGATCGGATAGCTCGTGCGAAACAGCTCCTCGAGCACGCCCACGCTCGCCTGCACTCGATCGTCGAGCACGGAGTGAGCAGGCGAATCGCGGTCCGCATCGACGACCGCGACGATCACTTCCGCATCCAGATCGGTCTTCTTAGCCGTGTAGCCATCGGTCGCCGCGATCGCCAGCTGTGAGCGCAGGAAGCCGCGGGTGGGATCCCAGTGATCATCCAGCAGTGGTTCGAGGCGCTGCGCCACTTCCCGGTAACCCGCCACGCGCTCAGCCGGCTCACCGTGTCTCTCCAGCCAGCCCGCGCCTTTCTCGAGCGCGGCGAGCTGGAGCAAGCGCGTGTGGTAGCTGTCGGCCCGCAGTTCTTCCCAGGCATCAAATCCGCGCTGGTTCCAGACGCTGGTCACGAAATCCAGGTCGGTCCGCAGGATCGCCGTCGCGAGCGCCTGCAGGTCCGCATTGGCGAGCTGCGCCGCCTCCGCTGTGCGCAGGAAATCCAGCACTGCCAGGGCGCGCAGGGCCGGGCCATCAAATTGCGGCCTTGACCAGGGGAGCGTATCGACCTGCCCTGTCACGGTGTAACGCGGCTCACCCAGCCCGTACTTCGAGGGCAGGCTTTGCAGGCGCTGCGTAAGCGCGAGGAAATCGCCGAACTGCTTATCGAACTGGCTGCGGCTGGCATAGGGCCGGTGCCGCGCGAAGGCGTCAGCGGCTGCGTGCATCACGAGCGAGGAGTCACGCACCCAGTGGAAATAGTAGTCGGGATCCTTTTTCTGCAGGGCGCCCACGACTATCCCCGCCAGGGGCGGCGCCTCGCCGGGACGCTTCGGCTCCTGTGGAGAGATGTTCTCCAGCATGTGCTGCCAGGAGCGCACTTCCTGCTGCGCGAGCCAGTCGGGCAAAGGGACGGGCGCAGCGGCGCTCGCGACCTGCCAGGCGCAGGCGAGTGCCAGATTGAGGCCGACAAGGTTCCTGCGGATCATCGCGGCCAGTTTATCCTCTGATAAGATCGGCGGGGCAGGAAACAGCCGCGGCGCCAGGAGAGTTCGATGCGAAGGCCGATCATCCATTCGTGGCTGCTGCTGTGTGTTGCACTATGCGCGGCCAGCGCTAGCGTGCCGGCGCCGGCGCAACTGAAGACACGCAACGTCGTACTGATCGTTTCCGACGGCCTGCGCTGGCAGGAAGTATTCACCGGCGCCGACCGGAGCCTCCTCGATGACCCGAAAGGCGGCATGTGGGAGAGCGCGGCCAGCCTCAAGAAGCGTTTCTGGGACGACGATCCGGCCGCGCGCCGCCGGCTGCTCATGCCCTTCATGTGGGACGTGATCGCGAAGCAGGGCCAGCTCTTCGGCAACCAGGAAGTGGGCAGCATCGCCCAGGTGACCAACGGTGTGGCCTATTCCTATCCCGGCTACAACGAAATGCTGACCGGGCACCCCGACCCGCGCATCGATCGTACCGATATCGACGGCAACAACTACGGACCGAACCCCAACGTCACGGTGTTCGAGTGGCTCAATGGCCGGCCGGGCCTCAAGGGCAGGTCCGCGGTCTTCGGCAGCTGGACCTGGTTTACCGACGTCTTCAACGAATCGCGCAGCCACCTGGATCTGCGGGTCGGGTCCCGGCTCCCGCCGACGGACAAGCCCACGCCTCGCCGGGCGCTCCTCGAACGGCTCTATCGCACCACCACTGGGCAGGAAGAAGGTGAAGTCCCCGACTCCTTCGTGCAGGCGCGCCTGCTCGATTACCTGAAGACGAATCATCCCCGGGCGCTGTTCGTCGGCTACGGCGAGACCGATGACTGGGGTCATGCCGGACGCTACGACCTGATCCTGGAGGCCGTGCACCATCTGGACCTTTTCGTGCATGAGCTGTGGGTGACTATGCAGTCGATGCCCGAGTACCGCGACAAGACCACCTTCATCATCACCACCGATCACGGCCGCGGCAGCGGCCTGGTGGACTGGAAGGAACACGGCATAGAGGAGAAGGGTTCGGAGAACATCTGGATCGCGACCATCGGTCCCGATACTCCACCGCTGGGCGAGCGGCATGGCCCGCCCGCCGTCGCGCAGGCGCAGATTGCGGCCACGGTGGCCGCATTGCTGGGTCAGGACTATCGCTCCGCGGTGCCGCTCGCGGCTGCCCCGCTCCCGGTGCTGAGCGGCAACTGATTGTCGGCGCCGCCTGCGAGCGTGGCTGAGGAAGCGGGAATCCTTGCCTTCGGTGCCTACGTGCCGCAGCGCCGCCTGCAGCGCGCCGCAATCTTCGCCGCGCACGCCTGGTTTGCACCCGCTCTCGGGAATGTCGCGCACGGCGAGCGCGCCATCGCGGACTGGGACGAAGACAGCATCACGATGGCGGTGGAGGCGGGGCGCGACTGCCTCGGCGGAATCAATCGCGCGACGATCGCTTCGCTCTCGCTCGCCTCGACCACGCTGCCCTTCGCCGATCGCCAGAACGCGGGCATCGTCAAGGAAGCGCTGAACCTGCCCGATGCGGTGGGCGTGCTCGATGTGACGGGCAGCCAGCGTGCCGCGACCTCGGCGCTCATCCAGGCCCTGCAGGCCACTGCCGCCACCAGGCGCCCGCAACTGTGCCTGGCCGCCGAGCGGCGCCAGGCGCGCCCGGCGTCCGAAGCCGAACTCCTGCAGGGCGACGCGGCGGCGGCCGTGCTCGTCGGACACGGCGATGTCATTGCCCGGCTCCGGGGTTCGCACAGCGTCAGCATCGATTTCGTGGATCACTTCAGGGCCGCGGGAGAAACGCTGGACTACGCCTGGGAAAGCCGCTGGATTCGCGACGAAGGCCAGATCGCGATCCTCGGCAAGACGATTGCAGAGGGACTCAAGGCATTCGGCGTCAAGCCGGGCGAGATCGATCGGCTGCTGATTCCGATCCCGCATCGCGGCGTGGCCGATGCCGTCGCCAGAACCGCAGGCTGCCGCGCCGAGTCCATCGCGGACAATCTGGCCGCGACGATCGGGGACAGCGGCGCCGCGCACCCGCTGCTGATGCTCGCACATGCGCTCGGGACCGCGCGAGCGCGGGAAAGGCTCCTCCTGGTCGGCTTCGGCCAGGGGTGCGACCTGCTGCTGTTCGAAACGACCGCGGCGATTGCGCGCACGCCGCGCCGCACGCCGGTGGCCGAGGCGCTCGCGCACGGGCAGCCGGACGAGAATTACCTGCGGTTCCTGTTCCATCGCGGGCTGCTCGGACTCGAGCGCGGCATGCGCGCAGAAGCGGAGCAGAAGCAGCCCGGGACCACGTTGTACCGCCATCGCCGGGCGGTGCTCGGCCTGGTTGGCAGTCGTGACACGCGTACGGGCGCCGTGCAGTATCCGCCCGCCGAAATCTCCGTGCACACGGGCGAGGCCACCGCCGGGACGCACGAGGACTACCCGCTGGCGGACCGGCCGGGGCGCATCGTCAGCTACACGACGGATCGCCTCGCCTACTCACCCTCGCCGCCACTGTTCTATGGCGTGATCGACTTCGAAGGGGGCGGCCGCATGAGCGTCGAATTCGCCGACGCGGGCAGCGAGTCGATCGCGGTCGGCAGGACCTGCAGAATGATGTTCCGCATCAAGGCCGTCGACGAGCTGCGGCACTTCACCAAGTACTTCTGGAAGGCCGCCCCGGTGCGGCGGCCGGCGTAGCCGTGGCCACGGGCATCAGGGACCGGGTCGCGATCCTCGGCATGGGCTGCGCACGGTTTGGCGAGCGCTGGGATGCAGGCGCCGAGCAGTTGATGGTGGAGGCCTACAGCGAAGCGCTGGCCGATGCGGGAATCGGCACGCCGCAGATCGAGGCGGCTTGGCTCAGCGTGGCCTTCGATGCGATCAACATCGGCCCGTCCGGCATTCCACTGGCGACGGCGCTGCGCCTGAAGGACATCGGCGTGACCAAGGTCGAGAACTACTGCGCCAGCGGCACCGAGGCCTTTCGGGGCGCGGTGTACGCCGTTGCCGCGGGCGCGGCCGACATCGCCCTCGCGCTCGGCGTGGAAAAGCTGAAGGACACGGGCTACGCGGGGCTTCCCGTCCGCTCGCGCGGAACGACACTCGACATGATCGGCGTGAGCGGCTCCGCGCCCGGAAACTTTGCCCAGCTGGCCGCGGCCTACAGTGCCGAGCATCGCGTGCAGCGCGCCGACCTGAAGCGCGCGATGGCGCACGTCTCGGTGAAAAGCCACGCCAACGGCGCGAAGAATCCGAAGGCGCACCTGCGCAAGCCGATCGACCTCGACACCGTGCTCAACGCGCCGATCATCGCCGAACCATTGGGTCTGTACGATTGCTGCGGGGTCTCCGACGGCGCGGCCTGCGCGATCGTCACCACGCCGGAGATCGCCCGGGCGCTGGGCAAGCGCGAGCTGGTGACGGTGAAGGCCCTGCAGGTGGTCGCCTCCAACGGCTGGGAGAGCCAGGCCTCGGAGTGGAACGGCAGCTACCTGCACACCACCCGCGTTGCCGCCACGCGCGCTTACGCAGAGGCGGGCATCACCCGCCCGCGCGAGCAGCTGAGCCTCCTGGAGGTGCACGACTGCTTCTCGATCACCGAGCTCGTGACGATGGAAGACCTGTACATCAGCGAGGTGGGGCGCGGCTGGACCGACGTGCTGGATGGCACCTTCGATGCCGACGGGGCGCTGCCCTGCCAACTCGATGGCGGACTGAAGTGCTTCGGCCACCCCATCGGCGCCTCGGGCCTGCGGATGCTGTATGAGAACTATCTGCAGCTGCTCGGCCGGGCTGGTCCACGCCAGCGCAGGCCGGCGCCCACCCTGGGGCTCAGTCACAACCTCGGCGGGATGCCGACGCAGAGCGTCAGCGCCGTGGCGATCATCGGCCTCGCATAGCGCATCCGGCGGCGGAACACTTCAGCCCTCCGCCAGCGCTTCACGCAGCGCCGCTTCGGTCAGCCCCATCGCCTCATCGACGTGCGCGCGCGTGATCATGAGCGGCGGAATGAATCGCACCGTGCTCTGGCCGCAGGACAGCAGCAACAGCCCGTTGTGATAGGCGCGCGTCAGCACCCGCGCGCACAGCTCCTTCGCCGGCTTGCGGCTGGCGCGATCGCTGATCAGTTCCATGCCGATCATGAGCCCCTTGCCGCGCACATCGCCGACGCACTCGAAACGCTGCTGCAGCTGGCGCAACGCGTGGATGAAGTATTCACCAACGCTCGCGGCATTGGCGGCGTACTCGCGCTCGACCAGCTCGAGCGTGGCCAGCGCCGCTGCGCAGCACAGCGGATTGCCGCCGAAGGTATTGCCGTGTGCGCCGCGCTTCCATTTTTCCATGTGGCGCCGGCGCGCGACCATCAGTCCGATGGGCATTCCCGATCCCAGGCCCTTCGCCAGCGTCATGATGTCGGGCGAGACGCCCCAATGCTGGCTGGCGAACATCTTGCCCGTACGCCCGATCCCGGATTGCACTTCGTCGAAGATGAGCAGGATGCCGTGCCGGTCGCACAACTCGCGCAACCCCTGCAGGAATCCGTCCGGCGGCACCAGGTACCCGCCTTCGCCCTGGATCGGCTCGGCGAGGATGGCGGCCACGTCACTGGCGGGCACGTTGCTCTGGAACAGGATGTTCTCGATGTAGTCGAGCACGGCTCGGCCCTGGTCCGGCCCGGCAAACAGCGGCCGGTACAGGTTCGGGTAAGGCACGTGGGTCACGCCCGGCATGGTCGGAAAAAATCCTGCCTGCTGGGTGTACTTGCTGGCGGTGAAGGCCAGTGACCCCATCGTGCGTCCGTGAAAGCCGCCCAGGAATCCGATGAATCTCGGCCGCCCGGTCACGTAGCGCGCCAGCTTGAGCGCCGCCTCGACGGTCTCCGTGCCGCTCTGGCACGGGAACACCATCACGGGTTCGCGCATCGGATCGAGCGCATTGATTTTTTCGGCCAGGCGCGTCAGGCGCTCGTGCCAGTAGTCGCTCGAGATGTGCAGGAACTCATCGGCGGCCTCCTTGATCGCCTGCACCACGGCCGGATGCGCATGGCCGGTACTGCACACCGCGATGCCCGCGGCGAAATCGAGAAAGCGGTTGCCGTCGACGTCCCACACTTCCACGCCACGACCCTTCGCCATCACGAAGGGATAGTCGCGCGGCAACGAGGGCGTGGTGACCCCCACATCGCGCGCGAGCAGCGCTTGCGCCTTCGGCCCTGGCAAGGCAGTGTGGATGTGGGGTGGACGCATGCTGGCTCCTTGATCTCTCAATCGACCACGGTCTGCGATTGTTCGCGCAGGTACTGCGGCAGGTAATAGAACGATCCGATCGCCTTGCCGGTATTGCCTGAGCCCTTCCAGCCGCCGAAGGCCTGGTAGCCGGGCCACGCGCCGGTGGTGGCGCCCTGTGGCCGGTTGGCGTAGGTCACACCG
>JANXYA010000178.1 GCA_025350345.1 Gammaproteobacteria bacterium | reverse complement strand
TACCTGCGGCACTGGACGCCGATGCTCGATTTCAAGATTCTGGTGCTCACCGTCATCAAGGTATTCCGCGACGAACAGGCGTATTGACGGCGGCGCTGCCGAGTTCGGCCAGCGGCTCAGGCCGCGCCAGCTGGAACCCCTGGGCAAAATCGACGCCCAGCTGCGTCAGGCGCTCGAGCGCCTCGGCTGTTTCGACGCGCTCGGCAATCGTGGCGATCCCCAATGCTCCGGCGACCTTGGTGATCGCCTCGACCATGCTGCGATTGACCGGATCGGTGGCCAGGCTGCCGATGAACTGGCCGTCGATCTTGAGGAAATCCACCGGCAGGCTCTTCAGGTAGTGGAACGATGACATGCCAGTGCCGAAGTCATCGAGTGAGAAGCGACAGCCGCGCTTCTTGACTTCCTGCATGAAGAACACCGCCTGGGACAGGCTGGTGATTGCGGCAGTCTCATTGATCTCGAAGCACAGATGCCTGCCGATCAGGGGGTCCTCGACCTGCGCCAGCACATGGTCGAGGAAACTGCGCTCACAGATGGAATTACCCGACAGATTGATTGCCAGTAGCGGAAGCTCCAGGCCGGCAGCCAGGTGCTCGCGCAAACGCGCGACCGCATGCTCGAGCACCCAGCGGTCGATGGCGCTGACGATATTGTAGCGTTCCGCCGCGGGAATGAACTCGCCGGGCAATATCAGTTCGCCGTCGTCATCACGCAATCGCACCAGCAATTCCAGGAACGGCGGCAGGCGGGGTGAATCGGCGCGCATGGGGACGATCGGCTGGCTGTAGAGTTCGAGGCGCCCCTCGTCCACCGCACGGGTGACACGGCTGACCCAGTACATCTCCCGGTGGCGGCCCGATACCTCGCTGGAATCGTAGACGTGGACGCGATTGCGGCCGGCATCCTTGGCCGCATAGCAGGCGATGTCGGCCGCGCTCATCAGGCTCGCCACGCTGTCGCTCTCACCGTTGATCTCGACCAGGCCGATGCTCGCGCCGATGCTTGCGGTGTTCTGCTCCCAGGTGAAGCGATAGTCGCGCACCGCCTGGCGTATCTGGTCGGCAATGCGCAGCGCCTGCTCCAGCGAACAGTGCTGCACCAGGATGCCGAACTCGTCACCTCCCAGCCGGGCGATGAGATCCGCGGCGCGCACGTGCAGCTGCAGCAGCGCCGTCACGTCGCGCAACAGCCGGTCGCCGGCGCTATGACCGCAGGTGTCGTTGACCACCTTGAACTGGTCCAGATCGACGTACAGCAAGGCGTGATTGCCCTCTCCGTCGCGCGCGCTCTGCAACGCCAGCTGCAGGCGATTGTCGAACTCGCGGCGATTGATCAGCCCAGTCAGCGCGTCGTGGCTGGCCTGGAACGAGAGGGCGCGCTTGAGGCGCCGCTCCTTGGTCACGTCGCGAAACACGACCACCGCGCCGACGGTGCGGCCATCGCGATCGCGGATCGGTGCCGCCGAGTTCTGGATGGCGATGTCCTGGCCGAGGCGATTGACGAGCACGCTGTGCTCGCCAAAATTCACCAGCTTGTCTTCGCGCAGGCAGCGCAGCAGCGGATTTTCAATTTCCTGGTGCGTGACCTCGTCACGCAGCCGCAGCACCGTCATGATGGTCTCGCCATGGGCCTCCGCGCCCCGCCACCCGGACAGCTGCTCGGCCACGGGATTGAGGTACTCGATGCGCCCCTCGCGATCGGTGGTGATTACCGCATCGCCGATCGACTGCAGCGTGACCTGGGCGCGTTCCTTCTCCTCGAAGATCGCCTGCTCCACGCGCTTGCGCTCGGTAATGTCGGCGATCGTGCCCTCGAAGGCCACGATTCGCTGCTGCTCATCGCGCACCACGCGCGCGCTCTCGAGCACCACCACCTGCGCCCCATCGCGGCGGCGCAGAGCCGCCTCGGCGCTGTGCATTGCGCCGGCGCGCTCCAGCTCCTGGACAAAGGCGGCGCGCGCCTTCGGCTCCCAGTACAGCGAGGCGGCGCCGGGCAGCGCATAGATCTCCTCGGCGCTGTCGAAGCCGAGAATCTTCACGAACGCGGGATTGACCGCGAGCACTTTGCCCTCCGGCGTCGACTGGTAAACGCCCTCGAGCACGCTCTCGTACAGGCCGCGGAATTTTGACTCGCTCGCGCGCAGGGCCTCGGCGGCGTAGCGCCGCTCCATCGCCACGGCCGCCAGGCGCGCCGCGTGCGCAATCAACTCCAGATCGCGATCCTGCGGCTTGCCCGCCTGCGAGCGATAGACGGTCAGCGCTCCCAGCACCTTGCCGCCGGCGGCCTTGATCGGCACCGCCCACGCCGCGCTGAAGCCGGCGGCCGCAGCCAGCGCCCGGCGCCGCTGCCAGTACGGGTCGGAGCGCACATTGCCGACCAGCACGGCGCGCCCCAGGTACACCGCCGCCGCACTCGAGCCATTGCGCACATCGATGGGGGTGTGTTCGTCGGCGGCGCGCAGCTCCGCGGGCAGGCGCGCGCCGATCACTTCCACAAAGCTCCGGCCGTCGGTGCCCAGGCGCCCGATGCTCACCACGAAATCGGCGCAGATCGACTCGACCAGGCCTACCGTGGCCTCGAGTACCTCACGGAGCGGTGCGTCGGCGGCAATGCGCTCGAAGACATTGCGCTCCCCGGCCATGATGGTCTGCGCACGCTTCCGGTCGGTGATGTCGGTGATGCTGGCCCGCACCTGATCGCCGGCTCCGGGAAGCGGCATCAACCGCACTTCCGTCGCGATGTCACCGCCATCGGCCAGCCGATGCGTCCACTCGAACACCTGCGGAGAGGATTGCTGCGCCGTCCCTGGCGCAGCGGCGGCGGCCAGCAGCAGGTCGGACAGGACCAGCGTTCCAATCTGCTCGCGCGTAATGCCAAAGAACTGCAGCGCATTCTCGTTGGCATCGCCACAGAGGCCCGTCCGGGAATTGAAGACCACGATGACTTCGGGCGCCGCTTCGACCAGGGTGCGGTAGCGAGCCTCGCTGTCACGCAGGGCCTGCTCGGCCACCCGGCGCTCGCTGGTATCACGCAGGCAGATGACGAACACGTCCCGGCGCTCGATTCTGACCAGGCTGGCCACCACCTCGACCGGGAAGTGCGCGCCGTCCTTGCGGCGTGCCTGCGTGGCCCGTGGCTCGGGATTGCGCCCCTCGTAACCGCCCACGTTCGCGAACGCCTGCAGGCCGCGTTCGAGCGAACCCTGTACGGCCAGGTCCGGCAGGAGCCGCGCGATCGACACGCCGATCAGCTCCGCCTGTGAATAGCCGAACAGCTGTTCGCCCGTCGGATTGAACACGCAGATCGCGCCGTCGCCCGTGACCGTTATGACGACGTCCTTGATGTGATCGAGGATGGCGCGCAACTGCCCGGCGTCCGCGTTTGCCAGCCCCTGCGCAAAGGCGCGGGCTTCCTCGGCCAGCAATTGCATGGAACGCACGACGCCACGGCGCTCCTCGTCCATTTTCTCGTACTGGCTGCTGATCACCGGCAGCAGGGCATTCAGGGTCACCGCCGGACTGGGCGCGCGCCCCAGGGCTTCGAGCTGTGCGCGCAGGCGTGGGTGCAGTTCCGCGCCGGACGCAAGACTGTCGCCACGCGCAGACTCCGTGGCAGGCTGCAACGTCGGCACGGCGATCGAGGCGCTGGTATCTCTTGACATAACCCTGTGAGGCCGGAAGCTCCACAGGATGATACGGAGAGCCCCGGCGGGGGCGCGTGAGCCGCATCCCGGAACAGGTTCAAAAGGAGTGGGCGCCGCGGCCCTGGTGAGGGCTACGGCGGGGGTGCTTGCACGGCGATCAGCGGTATCGAAAAACTGCGCGACAGTGAACCGCCGCCGTAGTTGATGAGTACCGTCGCGGCCACGCTCAGCAGGCCCGCTGCCTGTGGCCGCAGGGTCACGACGATGCGCTGGGTGGCGCCGACGGCCGGAGCGTGGAACTCCGCGGTGCGTTCGGATTCAATCTGCAGCCCGTCACTGGGCTGCAGCGATACCAGCAGGGAATCGATATCCAGTCCTGGGGCCTGTACCAGGGCCAGATCGAGCCGCAGCGCCTGGCCTATCTGCGGCGGGTCGCTGAGGCGAAACTTGAGGCTCACCGGCGTGGTGGAGGCGACCGGGCTCACGGCGCTGACCATGTCGGCGTCGGCAGCTGATGCTGCCGCCGCATTGCCGGCCAGGCGCGCAGCGCCGGCGCGCGCGGCCGCCTGCGCCTCATGCTGCGAACGTGCCGCATCCGCGCCCGCACCGCACCCTGCGACCTGCGTCGCCACGCCCAGCACCATCGCCCAGATAACTGATCCTGCTCGCACCTTGCACCCAATCCCGCCCCGCCGGGCACAGTATCATGAACCGCGCGCGCTCAGAACCCGAAGGCCAGCGGCCCGCCGAGGACGGTGGATTGCTCCACCAGATCGAGCACGTGTTGATCCCAGAACCTCGCCTCGCCGAACCAGGGAAAGGCTCGCGGGAATGCCGGATCGGCCCAGCGCTCAGCCACCCAGGCGGCATGATTGAGCATGCGCACGGCGCGCAGGACTTCAATCAGGCGGGTCTGCCCGTGATCGATGCGGGCGAAGCGCTCGTAGCCGGCCAGCAGTTCACTCCACTGCCGCTGCTGCTCGTCCGGGTTGCCGGCCAGAAACATCCACAGGTCCTGGATCGCCGGCCCGTTCATGCAATCGTCGAGATCCACGAACACCGGACCCTGGCTCTGCCAGAGTATGTTGCCCAGGTGACAATCACCGTGCACCCGGATCTGGCGGCAGGCGCCGATGTCCGCGGCCTCGATCTGCGCGACCAGTTCGACGCTCGCCCTGGCGTAGCGCTCGCGCGTCGTTTCCGGAAGCAGACCGGAGGCCAGCACGGTGGTTCTGGCGCGCGTGCCCAGCCACGCACCGCGCATCGACTGGCGCTCGATGAAGGGCCGCAGGGCGCCGATGGCATGGATGCGGCCCAGCGTACGGCCCAGCAGTTCGCGCGCCTCCGGCTGGTCCAGGTCCGGTGCGCCGCCGGGCCGCAGTGGAAATGCCGCCAGCCGAAAGCCCGCGCAATGGGCCAGCGTCGAGGCGCCGAGCGTCAGGGGCGCCACCACGGGAATTTCGGCGGCTGCCAGCTCGGTGGCAAAGGCGTGTTCCTCGAGAATCTGCGCGTCGCTCCAGCGTTCCGCGCGATAGAACTTGACGACCACCGGCGGTGCAGACAGGCGCCCCAGCCGATAGACACGATTCTCGTAGCTGTTGAGCGCAAAGACGTGGCCGTCCGGCTCAAGGCCCACATCCTCGGCCGCCGTGAGCACGGCGTCGGGCGTCAGTCCGGAAAACGGCGTTGGATCGGGACGGCGACTCATGGAGCGCGGGCCCGCACATTCCCAGCGGCGCGCGTCTCGGCATTGGTTATCATTCCCGCCAACGCCGCAGCAACCACCCGCCAAGGACATTTCATGACACGGAAGGATACCGTGCTCGTGACTGGCGGTGCCGGTTATATTGGCAGCCACGTGGTGCTGCGATTGCGGGAGCGCGGCGAGCGCGTCGTGGTACCGGGACAGCCTGGTCACCGGATTCCGCCAGGCTGTCCTCGACGCGCCGCTGATCGTCGGCGACGTTGCCGATCCAGACCTGGTCACACGCCTCCTGGCCGATCACCACATCGGCACGGTTATGCACTTTGCGGCCAGCACCATCGTTCCCGAATCGGTGCGCGACCCGCTCAAGTACTACGGCAACAACACCAGCGCGACACGTAACCTGCTCGAGTGCTGCATGCGCGCCAGCGTACGGCGTTGTGTTTTTTCCTCGACTGCGGCCGTCTACGGCAACCCGCCGAGCGGCGTCGCACAGGAGGACACTCCTCTGGCGCCGATCAATCCCTACGGTACCTCGAAGCTGATGTCGGAATGGATCCTGCGCGATCTGGCTGCGGCGAGCGATTTTCGTTATGTGAGTCTGCGCTACTTCAACGTGGCGGGCTCCGACCCGCAATGCCGCATTGGCCAAGCCACGGCCCGGGCGACATTGCTGATCAAGGTCGCATGTCAAGTTGTCGTCGGCAAACGACCGTACCTGTCCATTTATGGCACGGACTACGCGACGCCTGACGGCACCGGTGTGCGGGACTACATACACGTCGATGACCTGGCGCGGGCGCACTTGAGTGCGCTCGATTACCTGCGCGCGGGCGGCGTTGCCACCGTGCTCAATTGCGGCTACGGGCACGGTTTCAGCGTGCGCCAGGTGCTGGGCAGCGTTCAGCGCGTGGCCGGCCAAACCATCGTGGTCCGGGAAGAGCCGCGGCGCCCGGGTGACCCGGCCAGCCTGGTGGCCCGCGCCGAACGGGTGCGCTCTGTGCTGGGCTGGGAGCCGCGCCTGGACGATCTGGACACGATCGTACTGAGCGCATTGCGCTGGGAAGAGCAGTTGCAGCGCGAGCCCTGGTGACCGGCCGTTGAGGGCAGAGGCGCTCATGTAAGCCGTGCGCCCGTATTCTGGGCCCACTGTCCCTGACTGCCCTAGAATGCCCGGATGCGCCGGGCCCTGCCAAAATCGCTCAACGGCTACCTGCTGCTCGGCATCGGCATGATCACCGTGCCGCTGGACC
>JANXYA010000174.1 GCA_025350345.1 Gammaproteobacteria bacterium | reverse complement strand
GCTCGCGCTGGCTCGCGATCTGATCGAGTAGCACCTTGCCGACCGTGCCCGGGCCGATGATCCCGATCGAGAGCGTGTGCGGGGACAGGTAGAAGCCGGCGTGCACCGCGCGCAGGGCGCGCGTCGCATGAGTGCCGTCGACCACCACCGAGATGTTGCGCTCCGAGGCGCCCTGGGCAATCGCGCGCACGTTGACGTTGGCCGTGCCCAGGGCATTGAACACCTTGGCGGCGACGCCGGGCATGCCGGCCATCCCATCCCCAACCACGGCGAGGATCGCCAGGTTGCCGCTGACGTCGATGCTCTGGATCTGGCCGTCCGCCAGCTCGCGCGCGAAGGCCCGCTCGAGCACCAGCCGGGCGCGCACGGCCTGGCTGGCCGGGATCGCGCAGCAGATCGAGTGTTCGGAGCTGCCCTGCGAGATCAGGATGACCGATATATCCTCATCGCGCAGCGCGCCGAACAGGCGGTGCGCGGTACCGGGCACACCGATCATGCCGGCGCCCTCGAGATTGACCAGCGCCACATCATCGATGCTGGTTATGCCCTTGACCGGCTGGTCGGACTTCGGATGCGCGCAGATGAGCGTGCCGGATTTCTCCGGCGCAAAAGTGTTGCGGATCCAGATCGGGATGTTGTGGCCGAAGGCGGGTGCCATCGTCTGTGGATGGATGACCTTGGCGCCGAAGTACGCCAGCTCCATGGCCTCGTTGTACGAGAGCGCGCCGATGACCTGCGCGTCGGGTACGCGGCGCGGATCGGCCGACAGGACGCCATCGACATCCGTCCAGATCTGGATCTCGCTGGCCGCCAGCAGCGCCCCGAATATGGAAGCGGAGTAGTCGCTGCCGTTGCGGCCCAGCGTGGTCTGGATGCCAGTGGCATCGCTGGCGATGAAGCCTGTGATCACCAGCGTGCCGGCATCGGCCGGCAGCAGGGCCTTGAGCCGTTCGGTGGACAGCTGCCACTGGATCGCCGGCCCCAAGGACCCCCACTCCGCCACGACGCAAGCGCGGGCGTCGATCCACTGGATGCCCCGGCGCCCGCCCCGGTGCAGCAGATAGCGCCAGAACAGCCGCGTCGACCAGATCTCCCCGTAGCCGGACACCTTGTCGCGCACATGCCCGCCTGCCGTGCGCATCATCTGCGTGGCGCGCAGGACGCTATCGAGATCCTGCGCGTCGCGGTTGAACTCTTCGAGGTACTCGGCCACGGCGGCGGCCGGCAGGAGCGCCGCGGCGATGCCCGCGTGCCGCTCGCGCAGCGCCTCGAGTTCGCGCCGCCAGGACTCATCCTGCCGCTCTGCCAGCGCCACGAGCTGCAGCAGCGCGTCAGTGACGCCCTTGCAGGCCGATAGCACCACTGCCAGGCGCGGACCAGGTTGTGATTCGATAATGGCGGCGACGCGGCCGAAGCACTCGGCATCCGCCACGCTCGAACCGCCAAATTTGTGGACGACCCAGGAACTGGGATCTGGGGAACTCATGACCTGGGCACTTTCGCTGGAGACCTAAAAAGCCGCAGCACTCTACTGGTGGCGTGGCCTCCACCGCAAGGGCGCAAGGCGGCGGTCGGCTCAGTCAAGGCGTTTGCGGAACCGGGCTGCGGCCAGCGCCATGGCCAGCACCAGGAATATGCTCAACTTGGCCACCGGCTGCCACAGCGAGCCCAGTGACGCCCCACGCAGGATGACGCCACGCAGGATCTCGATGAAATGCGTCAGCGGCAGCACCTGCGCCAGATACTGCACGGTCCGGGGCATGCCCTCGAAGGGAAAGGCAAACCCCGACAGCAGTATGGAGGGCAGCAGCGTGAAAAAACCGAGCTGCATGGCCTGGAATTGCGTCGCGGCGACGGTGGAGATCACCAGGCCGAGCGCGAGCGTTGCAGCAATGAACAGGCAGGCGCCCACGTACAGATCGATGAGGCTCCCATTGATCGGCACATCGAACAGCAGCACGCCCAGGAGCAGCACCAGCGTGGTCTGGACCAGGCCCACCCCCACAAAGGGCAGGAGCTTGCCGACCATGAGTTCCGCCGAGCGTACCGGCGTGGTGATCAGCAGTTCCAGGTTGCCGCGCTCGCGCTCGCGCACCAGCGCGATCGCGGTGAAGATCACCATGGTCATGCTGAGAATCACGCCGATCAGCCCCGGCACCACCTGCACGGCAGTGCGCCGCTCGGGATTGAACTCGTTGAGCAATTCGATCGTGGGCTCGGCACGCCCGGGAAGGCCGCTCCTTCCCGGGAGCGGGGCGTCCTGGATCGCACGCACGGCGGTGTCGACCCCGGGTCGCGTGCCATCGACGATCACCTGCGCCACGGACCGCGTGCCATCGATTCGCCGCCGCTCGAAATCCGGCGGTATGTACAGGCCGGCGTGCACTTCTCCGGTCTGGATCAGCCGCCGCAGTGCCTCGATGCCGTCGGGCCGCGCGACGAATTCCACCACCTGGCTGGAAGCGATCTCGGCCACCAGCGAGCGCGATTCCTGCGTGCGCGCCAGGTCCACCACCCCCGCGCGCACGTGCCGCACGTCGTAATTGATGCCGTAGCCGAAGATCATCATCTGCAGGAGCGGGATGCCCACGATCATCGCCAGCGTCATCCGGTCGCGCGACATCTGCCGCAATTCCTTGACGGCGATGGCGCGGATGCGCGCCAGGGGCGCCGGCAGCATCAGTGCTTGTCCATGGTGGCGCCGACGAACACGTCCTCGAGGCTGGGCGCGGCCACGCGTACCGCCGCGCCCAGGCCGCGCGCCGCGAGCAGCGCCCGCACGCGCTCGACCGGATCTGGCTCTGCGGGCGCGAACAGCGCGTGCAGACGCAAGCCGAGCTGCGCCAGCGAACGGAGCGAGTCCAGGCCGTGGAGCGCCGCGCGCGCGGCGGCCGGATCGTCGGTCTCGATCTCCACGACCTTGAGCGGCAGTGCGGCCATGAGCTCCTGCGGCGAGCCGTTGGCGACGATGCGGCCCAGATCGAGGATGGCCAGCCCGTGGCAGCGCTCAGCCTCGTCCATGTAATGTGTAGACACCAGGATCGTGGTGCCCGTCGCGGTCAGTGCAAATAGGCTTTCCCAGAAATCGCGCCGGCTCTGCGGATCGACGGCGCTGGTGGGCTCATCGAGCATCAGGAGCGAGGGCTCGTGCAGCGTCGCCGCGGCGAGCGCCAGGCGCTGCTTCTGTCCGCCGCTCAGCGTGCCTGCCGGCCGGTACTGGAACTCGGCCAGCCGATATTCCTCCATCACGGTCGCGATGCGCTGCGCCGAGCGCTTGCGCCCAGGGTGTAGATGCTGGCGAGGAATTCCAGGTTCTCGCGCGTGCTCAGGTCCTCCCACAGCGAGAACCGTTGCGTCATGTAGCCGATCAGCCGCCGCAGTTCCTCCGCCTGGCGGGGAATATCGAGGCCGAGCACGCGGATCGTGCCGCTGGTGGGCTTGATGAGCCCGCAGAGCATGCGAATCGTGGTGGACTTGCCGGACCCGTTCGGCCCGAGAAAACCGTAGATGCGGCCGCGCGGGATCGACAGCTCGGCGCCATCGACGGCGAGGACCTGGCCGAACCGGCGCGTCAGGCCGTGCGCCTCGATGGCGATCCCGGCCTCGCTCACGGCCCGCGATCCAGCAGCACCTCAACCGGAACGCCCGCTGGAAGATCGCGCGCCGCCGGTTCGCGCAGATCGATCTCGGCCAGGTACGCCAGCCGGCTCCTGTCGCGCTGCGTGAGCGCAAAGTAGGGCGTGAAGCTCGCCTCGCCCGCGATATAGCGCAGCGTGCCGGAAAAAGGCTGCGCGATGCCATCGACACGCACCTGCAGCGCCTGCCCGGCATGGAGGGGGGCGCGCTGCGGCTCGGGGATATACACGCGCGCATAAGGCACGCCGCCGGCCAGCATGATGACGACCGGCGCACCCAGCGCAGGCCGTTCACCCAGCCGATACGGGAGCGCCTCGACGACACCATCGACAGGGGCGAGCAGCTGCAGGCGCGCGAGCAGCACCTCCTGCTCCTGCAGTTGCGACTGTGCCGCACGCAGGGCCGCGCGCGCCTGCTCGAGCTGCTCGCTGCGGGTGCCCTCCTGCAACAGCTCCAGTCCGGCCTGTGCGACCGCCACCGCCGCGGCAGCGCTGTCGCGCAGCTGCTTTTGTTGATCGACCTGTGACTGCGAGGTCAGGCCGCGCCCGACCAGCTCGGCCAGGCGCTCGTATTCCTTCGTCGCCTGCAGGCGCTGTGCCTCGGCCGCGGCCAGCTGCGCGTGCGCCTGCGTCAGCTCCTCGCGACGCGCGCCATGCACCAGCTCCTCGAGCCGATGCTCCAGCTGGCTGGCCAGCGCAGCCAGGCTGTCGCGACTGGCCGCCAGGTCCCCGCCATCCAGCTGCGCGAGCAGATCGCCCTTGTGGACAACCTGCCCTTCCGTGACCGGCATGGCCACGATCTGCTCGGAGGCGGGCGCCGCAATCTCGAAGCGGTGGCGCTCAATCGTCCCGACCGCCGGCACGCGGCTGTCGCGCGCGCAAGAGGCAACCAGTGCCGCGACACAGCAGCCCAGGCCAAGGCGAAGCCATCTCAATCCTGCTCTCCAGTGGGGTACCCATCAGCATTGTAGACAGAGCGCCGGAGCGGGCGTTAATGGCTCCCCCTGGCGCGCCTCAGCGACAAAGGCCGCGTGCGCTTGCCGGCTCTGGAACTTACAGGCTAACGTGCGCTCTGAAGGGTTTGGACCGCAGGGGAATTCTGGATGTCCTATCGCTGGCCCGGGCGATTGCTCCTCGCCGGGGCGCTTTGCGTCCTGACAGGCGCCGCCCTGCGCGCGCAGGCGGCGC
>JANXYA010000026.1 GCA_025350345.1 Gammaproteobacteria bacterium | reverse complement strand
GCCAGGACCAGGGTGGGAAAAGTATGACGTCCGCCGCGGAAGCGCAACAGCTCTTGAGGCAGGGACGCGTGGCCGAGGCCGAACGCGCCTTCCTGCAAATCCTTGATGCCTCCCCGGACAACGTCGAGGCGCTGAATGTTGCCGCCCTGATTGCCCTGCGCAACGGCAAGGTGAGTCGCGCGCTCGAACTCCTGGACCGCGCTCTCAAGGTCGATCCTGCCAACGCCGTGACCCACCATCATCTGGGCCTGGCGCATGAGGCGGCTGGGGATCTGCCCGCTGCCATCGAGGCCCAGCGAGCTGCGTTGCAGGCGGCCCCGCAAATGCACGTGGCGCGCCTGCAGCTGGGACGCGCCCTTGAGCAGCTCGGGCAACGCCCCGAGGCGATCGTGCAGTATGCGCGCGTGCTGGCGGACGCCCAACAGCAGGGTCGGTGGCTCAATCCGGACACCACGCCAGCGCCGCTCCGCCCGGCAGTCGAGCACGCGGTACGGGCGGTCCGCGACGGCCGCCACGAAGCCTTCCAACAGATCCTCGCTCCGCTGAGCAGCCGTTACGGTGCCCACGAGATCAAGCGCGTAGAAAAATGCCTGCGCATTTACATGATCGAGGAAGCGCCCGTCTATCCTGATCCGCGCCAGCAACCCACATTTCTATACTTTCCCGACCTGCCGGCGAGCGCGTACCTGGATCTGTCGATGTGTCCGTGGATTGCGGCGCTGGAGGCCGAGACCGGCGCGATACGCGCCGAGATGCTGGCGCTGCTTCCCTCGGAACAGGGCCGGGAACGGGTCTTCACCACCGATGAGCTCGAGCAGCTCAACCTGCGCGGACTGGACGTCCCCCCGAGCTGGAACGGGTACTACTTTTTCCGCCATGGCGAGCACCGTGAGGAAAACTGCCAGGCCTGTCCGCGCACCACCCGGGCGCTCGGCGGGTTGCCGCTCGCGCATATCCGCGAACACGCGCCCGAGGTCCTGTTCTCGGTCTTCACGCCGGGCACGCACCTGTTGCCCCATCGCGGCGTCACTAACACGCGCCTGGTCGCGCACCTGCCGCTCATGGTGCCGGAGCACTGCGCGCTCAAGGTCGGCGGCGAGGAGCACCAATGGCAGGAAGGCCGGGTCGTGGTGTTTGACGACACCTACGAACACGAGGCCTGGAATCGCAGCGCCAGGACGCGGGTGGTGATGATCTTCGACATCTGGAACCCGTACCTGACCGAAGTGGAGCGCGCGGCGGTCACCGACCTGATCGGCATAATCGGCGATTTCCGCCACGCGACCGAAGCGGCCTGAGTACAGGTAACCGGGCCGCCAGTGCGACTGCCACAGCCTTTCATCCGCCTGCCCCTCAGGTTCGATGCCGAACGCATGAGGGCGGAAGTCACGGCGCTGCCCGCCTCGGCATGGGCTCGCCACCCCAATGATATTGCCGGCAACAGTTCAGTCAGGCTGATCAGCGTCAATGGCGGCGACAACGATGAGGTCAACGGTGTCATGTTGCCGACGCCGCACCTGCAAAGCTCTCCCTACATCGAGCAGGCACTCGCCAGCTTTGGTGTCGTGTGGGGCCGCTCGCGGCTGATGCGGCTCGCGCCGGGCGCCGAGGTGCCGCAGCACTCGGACATCAATTACCACTGGTTCTCGCGCGTCCGGCTGCACATCCCGGTCATCACCTGGCCGGAAGTGCGTTTCTTTTGCGGCGAAGAAGACGTCCACATGTCCGCGGGCGAAGCCTGGCTGTTCGATAACTGGCGGCCTCACCGCGTGACCAACCCGACGACGCACGAGCGCATTCACCTGGTCGCGGACACCTCGGGCACGGCCGCATTCTGGCAGTTCGCGCTGCAGGCCCGCATCTCGGGACAGCCGGACCGGCACCACAGCTTTGATCCATCCTTGCCCGCGCCGCTGCTGACCGAGCACACGCTGCTGCGCCCGGTCATGTCGCCAACCGAAATCGACTTTCTGATTCTGGACCTGCGCTCCGAACTGGCCAGTACGAGCGACGCGCCGGACCAGGCAGCGCGGCTCGCGCACTATCACGCCGT
>JANXYA010000406.1 GCA_025350345.1 Gammaproteobacteria bacterium | reverse complement strand
CGTTGATCATGCCCGCCATCATCTCCGGCTGGCTGTTGGCGTTTACGCTGTCCTGGGACGATGTGGTGATCTCGCAGTTCGTGGCGGGCCCGAGTTCGACCACGCTGCCGATGGTGATCTTCTCCAAGGTGCGGCTGGGCGTGAGCCCAGATGTCAACGCGCTGGCGACGATCATGGTATTGATCGTGGCCACCGGCGTGGTGTGCTCGGCGCTGGCCATGCAGAAGCGGGACAGGCGCCGCCAGCGCGAAATGCAGCTCGCGAACGAATGACGCCCAGGAGCAAGCTCCCGGACGTGGGCACCACGGTGTTCGCGGTGGTCTCGCGCCGCGCGGCCGAAACGGGCGCCATCAACCTCGGCCAGGGATTTCCCGATTACCCCATCGACGCTCGCCTCGCCGAGCTCGTGCACCAGGCCATGCGCGCGGGTCACAACCAGTACGCGCCAATGCCGGGGCTCCCCGCGCTGCTCGAGCAGATTGCCGCAAAGCTGCAGCGCGTGTACGGCGTGCAAGCGGACCCGGTTCGCGAGATCACCGTGACGCTCGGTGCCACCGAGGCGATCTATTCGGCCATCCAGGCGCTGGCGGGCGCCGGCGATGAAGTGATCGTCTTCGATCCGGCCTACGATTCCTACGATCCGGGCGTGCGCCTCGCCGGCGCGCGCTGCGTGCATGTGCCGCTGCTGCCGCCGGCGTTCCGGCCCGACTGGGAGCGGGTGAGCGCCGCGCTGTCGCCACGCACGCGGCTCGTGATCACCAATTCCCCGCACAATCCGGCCTGCAGTTGCCTCTCGGCTGCGGACCTGGACACGCTCGCGGAGCTCCTGCGCGGGCGCGAGTGCACGGTGCTCGCCGACGAAGTCTACGAGCACATGGTGTTCGACGGAGCACACCACGCCAGCGTGCTGGCGCACCCGGAGCTGCGTTCGCGCAGCGTCGCGGTCTATTCCTTCGGCAAGACGTTGCATGCCACCGGGCTCCGGGTCGGCTACGCCGTGGCGCCCGCGGCGCTCACGGACGAGCTGCGCAAGGTCCATCAGTTCAACACCTTCACCATCACCACTTTCGTGCAGCAGGCGATCGCCGATTACCTGCGCGAGCATCCGGCCTGCGGCGCCGACCTGCCGGCGTTCTTCCAGGTGAAGCGCGACCGGCTGGCTTCGCTCCTGGAGCCCGGCGGCTGGCGGGTGTTGCGCTCGGCCGGATCGTACTTCCAGCTCGTCGACTACAGCGCCCTGTCGGCGCGGCCGGATGTGGAGCTGGCCAACCAGCTGATCGAGGAAGCGGGGGTGGCCTCCATCCCGCTGTCGGTGTTCTATCGCGACCCGCCGCCGATGCAGCTGCTGCGCCTGTGCTTCGCCAAGCGGGATGAGACGCTGGTGGAGGGCGCCCGGCGCCTCACCGCCTGGGCGGCGCGCCAGCGTACAATGGCGTGATGGAGAAGAGCACCCGCCTCAATCATCCGCCGGAGGTCACGGTGCCGGCCGACAACCGCCCGGTGGTTGCGCCGATTCACCAGAGCGTCAAGTTCGAATTCGATACCGTCGCCGAGACGGTACGCTTCCAGCGCGGGGAGCGGCCGGGCTTTCACTACCTGCGAAGCTCGAACCCCACCACCCGCCAGCTGGAACTCACGCTCGCGGGGCTGCAGGGGCGCGCGGATTGCATCGTCTGTGCCTCCGGAGTCGCGGCGATCAATGGCGCACTGTTCGCCCTTACGCGGCAGGGTGATCACGTGCTCTGCTTCATCGAGAGCTACGGCCCGACGCGCCATTTCGTCAGGAGCAATCTGGCGCGCTTTGGCGTGCGCCATACGCTGCTGTCGATCGAGGACCTGGGGGGTGTCGAGCAGGTACTGGCCTCGACCCCGACGCGCCTCGTGATTTTCGAGAGCCCGACCAATCCGGTCAGCAAGATCGCCGATCTCGCGGCGCTTTGCGCCGTGGCACGCCGGCACGGCGCGCTCACGCTGCTGGACAACACATTTGCCGGGCCGCACCAGCACGGCCAGTACGACATCGACCTGTATCTGCACAGCCTGACGAAATTCGCAGCCGGTCACGGGGATGTCATGGGCGGTGCGGTCATCGGCAACGCCGAACTCATTGGCAGGATGCGCGCAGAATTCACGCTGCTCGGCGCCGTGCTCGATCCGCACGCCGCCTTCCTGGTGCAGCGCGGCCTGAAGACCTACTTCGTGCGCTTCCGGGAACAGTCGGCCAGTGCGCAGCGCATTGCTGAATACCTGCTCACGCATCCGGCGATCGCGCGGGTTCAATACCCGGGGCTCGCCTCCCACCCGCAGCACGAGTTGGCGCGCCGCCAGATGAGCGAATTCGGCAGCGTGCTGAGTTTTGAACTGCGTTGCGGAGCGGAGGCGGGAGGGCGCTTTGCCGAAGCCCTGCAGCTGTTTGCGATGGCGGCGAGCCTCGGTGCGACCGACTCGCTGGTGCTGCCGCCGCAGATGATCGGGGCTCGCGATCTGAACGCGGAGCAGTTGCGGCTGTCAGGCATCGGCCCCGGCACGGTGCGCCTGTCGATCGGCCTGGAAGACAGCGCCGATCTGCTGGCCGACCTGGCTCAGGCGCTCGCGGCTGCCGGCTGATCCTTTCCCCGGGCCCGCTCACCCTCAGTGCGGCAGCGGGGGCAGACCGGCGAGTGCGTGCAGCCCGAAGGCGAGGAGCAGGGCGGCCGATACCCAATTGACACCGCGCAGCCAGTTCGCGCTGAGCCGCGAGCGCAGCAGGCTCGTCGCGCTGCTCAGCAGCAGCCACCACAGGGCGGAGCCCAGGAATATTCCCGCGACCAGAGCCGTCGCCAGGCCGTAGGCTGGGTGCGTTCCCAGGCCGAGCCCGGCAAACACCGCGATAAAGGACATGATCGTCATGGGGTTGGCCAGGGTCAGCAGCAGGGTCGAAAAGAAGGCACCGCGCAGACGGCCTGGATCGGTGCCGGCCGCCCGTGAGGGCGGGCGAGCGAGCGCGGTGCGCACTCCGAGGTAGCACAGGAACACGCCGCCCCCAAGTGTCAGCCAGAACTGCTGGGCCACGAGAAACCGGGACAGAAATGTCAGCCCGAGTCCGGCGACCACGCCGTAGCAGGCATCGGCCGTCGCAGCGCCCAGGCCTGAGGCCAGTCCGTAGCGCTGGCCGTCACTGAGGGTACGGCGGATGCACAGCAGGCCGATCGGGCCCACCGGGGCAGCAATGGCCAGGCCCACGGCCAGGCCCTTCAGCAGCGCCGCGATCATGCGTGCCGCCAGGCCACTATCAGAAATTGCCGATCAAGGCATCGGCGAATTCGCTGCACTTCACTTTCTTGGCGCCATCCATCAGGCGCGCGAAATCATACGTGACCACTTTCTGCCCGATGGTCCTGTCCATGGCTCTGATGATGGCGTCGGCCGCTTCGGTCCAGCCCAGGTATCTCAACATCATCTCGCCCGACAGGATCACCGAGCCCGGATTCACCTGATCGAGGTTGGCATACTTCGGCGCCGTGCCGTGCGTGGCCTCGAAAACCGCATGACCGGTGAGGTAGTTGATGTTGGCGCCCGGTGCGATGCCGATGCCACCGACCTGTGCGGCCAGTGCGTCGGACAGGTAATCGCCGTTCAGGTTCAGGGTGGCGACGACGTCGAATTCCTCGGCGCGCGTCAGGACCTGCTGCAGCGTGATATCGGCGATGGCATCCTTGATGAGGATCTTGCCGCCCTGCAGTGCCGCCGCCTGTTCAGCGTTCGCGGCCGGCTCGCCCGCCGCTGCCTTGGTGCGTTCCCACTGGGTCCAGGTGTAGACCTGGCTGCCGAAGTCGCGCTCCGCCAGTGCGTAGGCCCAGGAGCGAAATGAACCTTCGGTGAACTTGAGGATGTTGCCCTTGTGGACGATCGTCACGCTCTTGCGCCGATTGGCGATGGCGTACTCGACCGCGGCCCGGAACAGCCGCTCCGTCCCCTCGCGCGACACATTCTTGATGCCGATGCCGGAACTCGCGGGGAAGCGGATCCTGGCGTAGTGCTTGGGGAAATTGGCCTTCAGGAAATCGATGAACTTACGATTGTCCTCGGTGCCTTCCTCGAATTCGATGCCGGAATACAGGTCCTCGGTGTTCTCGCGGAAGATCACCATGTTGACCTTCTCCGGTGCCTTGACTGGGGAGGGCACGCCCTTGAACCAGCGTACCGGCCGGAGGCACACGTACAGGTCGAGCAGCTGGCGCAGCGCCACGTTCAGCGAGCGGATGCCGCCTCCCACCGGCGTGGTGAGCGGCCCCTTGATCGACAC
>JANXYA010000380.1 GCA_025350345.1 Gammaproteobacteria bacterium | reverse complement strand
GGCACCGGCAAGACCACGACCATCCGCTCGCTCCTGGTGCGCGCGCCGGCGCAGGCGGAGATCGCCCTGATCGTGAATCCGCGGCTGTCCTCGCGCGATTTCCTGCAGACCATCTGCGAGGAACTCGGCGTCCCTCTCGCTGACGGCGCGAGCGCCAGCGTCAAGGTCCTGATCGACCGGCTGAACGATTACCTGCTGCAGGCGCACGCGGCCGGACGCCGCGTGGTGCTGATCGTCGATGAAGCACAGGACCTCGACGCCGAGGTGCTCGAGCAGGTGCGGCTCCTGACCAACCTGGAGACCGAGTCGCAGAAGCTCCTGCAGATCATCCTCATCGGGCAACCCGAGCTGCGGACGCTCCTTGGCCGGAGCGAACTGCGCCAGCTGGCACAACGAATCACCGCGCGCTACCACCTGCAGCCGCTGGCCGGCGAGGAGAGCGCGGCGTACGTGCGCCACCGGCTCCGGGTCGCGAATGCGACGCGCGAGATCTTCACGCCCGGCGCGCTGCGCGAGGTGCATCGCCTAAGCGGCGGGGTGCCGCGCCTGATCAACATCATCTGCGATCGCGCGCTGCTCGGCGCCTACACCCAGGACACGCACGAGGTGGGCGCCGCGCTGGTGCGCCGCGCCGCCGGCGAGGTGTTCGGGCGGCGCCTCGCCCCCGCCTGGCTGCTGCCCGTACTGGGCTCGCTCCTGCTGGTGGCGACACTCATCGCCGGCGCCACGCTGCTGCGTTCCAGGCCCTGGAGCCGCGCGCTCGCAGCGGTGCCCGCCCCCGCTGCAGCCGCCGCCGCCGCTGCCAGAACGGTGGCGCCGGCACCGCCCGATCTTGCGGCGCTGCTCAGCGGCGCGGGCGATGATGCCGGCGCCGATCGCGCCCTCGCCGGCCTGCTGCAGCTGTGGAATGGCAGCTATGCGCCCGGCACCACCGACGGTTGCACCCAGGCCCGCGCGCAGGGACTCGAGTGCGTCAGGCTGCGCAGTTCCCTGGCGCAGCTGCGCGAATTGCGGCGCCCGGCCATCCTGAAGCTCGAGGAGAGCGGCGGTGCCGGCTACCAGGTCCTGCTCACCGGCATCGGGGCGCAAAGCGCGCAGCTGCAGCTCGGCGCGCGCAGCGTGAACGTCGCGATCGCGGAGCTGTCGCGATACTGGTTCGGGGACTGCCTGCTGCTGTGGCGGCCGGCCCTTTCGCCGGTGCTGCAATTGCACCCCGGCATGCGCGGGCCGGCGGTGCGTGCGCTGCGCGCCCAGCTCCTGCAGGCGAGCGGCGCGGTGGCCGGTCGCTCGAGCGATGTCGTCAGTGCCGGTGGAGACGACGGCACCGGATTCGATGCTGGGTTGACCAGGTTGGTGGAGGAATTCCAGCGCCAGCATCACCTGTCCGTGGATGGGATCGCCGGCGTGGAGACACAACTGCTGCTCGATGCAGTGCTCGCCGCGCCGGGCACACCCCTGTTGCAGCTGCGATCCGACTGATGTCATTCATTCTCGACGCCCTGAAGAAATCCGAGTCCGAGCGCCAGCGGCAGGCCGGACCGGCGCTGCTTGAGGCGCGCATCGTGCGGCCCTCGCGGCGGCCGCCCGTCTGGGCCATCGCGATCGGCCTGCTCCTGCTCATCAACTTCGGCGTGGTGGCCTGGCTGCTGGCGCATTCGGGCGCGTCCGTGCCCAGCGCCCGACCAGCACCGGCCGCGCCGCCGGCGCCATCGATTGCTGCCCCGGTAGCGCGCCATGTGCCGGCCGCGGCGGCGCCCGCTCCAGGCGTGAGCTCACCCGCGGCATCAGAGGCGGTATCGCCCACGGTTGCGCCCGTGACCGCGCCCTCGACATCGCAGTCGGCGCGGTCCGGATCCAGCGCAGCGGCCGACACCAGCGGCACGGTGAACCCTGCCGACCTGGAACCGGCCGTTGCCCCCGCGGCCGGATCCTCATCTGGCGCCGGCAACCCGGCGCTGCGAAATTACACCGAGCTGGCCGGCACGCTGCCGCCACTGCGCCTCGATCTGCACGTGTACGCCGCCAATCCGGCCGACCGCTACGCGTTCATCAACATGCGCAAGGTGCGCGAGGGCGATGTGACGCCCGAGGGCCTGCGGGTCTCGCAGATCACGCGCGAAGGGGTGGTGCTCGACTATCGGGGCACGGAGTTTCTGCTCGGGCGCGAATGATGGGCCCCCTTGGGCGGGCTCAGTGCTGCAGCAGGCTGGCGAGCTCGAAGTCCGGCGCAGCGAGCTGGGCGGGGGTGGGTGAGATCCTCTGATCGAGGAGCTTGCGGCCCTGCATGTGATCCGGGATGCGATTGAGTGAATCCACGGCGATCAGCCGGCCAGCGCGGTAATAAAACGCCGAGAAGGCCGGCCGTTCCAGATCACCGCGCGTCACCACCTGATCGTACCCGTGGCTCAGGCCCACCATCTGCAGCTTGACGTCGAACTGATCGGACCAGAACCAGGGCGCCGCGGTGAAGGGACGGTGCTGGCCGAGCAGCGTCGCGGCTGCGGACTTGCCCTGCTCGACGGCGTTCTGCACCGATTCGAGCCGCAGCAGGCTCCCATCGGGCCGCCGGCGTGCGCAGCAATCGCCGGCGGCGACGATCAGCGGGTCCGAGGTACGCGAGTACTCATCGACGACGATGCCGCGATCGCATTCCAGCCCCGCCGCACGTGCGAGCCGGTCTTCGGGATGGATGCCGACACCGATCACGACGCAGCCGGCCGCGTGCTCGCTCCCGTCTGCGCAGCGCACCGCCCGCACGGCGCCGTCCGTACCCAGCAGTTCCAGGATCTTCACATCGAAGTGCAGCCGCACGCCATGGGCACGGTGCACACGCGCCGCCGCCTCGGAGACGATCGGCGCCACCACCCGTGACATCAGCCGGCTCAAGGATTCGAGCACGGTCACCGCAACGCCGCGCTTGCGCGCCGTGGCCGCCACTTCCAGCCCGATGAAGCCGCCACCGATCACCACCAGCGGCCGGTCCTGTGCGGCGCAGGACTCGAGCGCCGCGGAGATCGCCTGCGCGTCCTCGATGGTGCGCAGCAGATGGACGTTCCGCAGCTGCACTCCCGGCAACGGCAGCGTGCGCAGCGCGGCGCCGGTCGTGAGCGCCAGGCCGCCGTAGGCAAAGCGCCGGCCGTCCGCGCACTGCACCTCCCGCGCGTCGCGATCGATCGCCGTGACCGTGCAGTGCTGCTGCAGCTCGATGCGCCGGCGCTGCAGCGCCTCCGGCCCGCGAATCGCCAGGGTGGCAATGTCGGGCTGCTCGAGC
>JANXYA010000345.1 GCA_025350345.1 Gammaproteobacteria bacterium | reverse complement strand
GGCCGGCCGCAGCGGCAAGCCGTGCGGATCTGGGCGCTGCCTATGGCACTGGCGGCCAGCGTGCTATTGGCCGGCGTCCTTGCTGTGGCGTTGTGGCGTACGCCTGGTGCCGGCGGCTTTGCGCTGCAGAACGGCCAACTGCTCGCTCGAGGTGGCGTTGCGGAGGCGCTGTCCACCACGCTCGTGAACTCGCAAGCTGCGGACGCCGCCGTGCGGATTGGGTTCAGCTTTCGCGATCATGCGGGCCGTCTGTGCCGGACCTTCATGGTGCACACCCAGGGGAGCGCGGGCATCGCCTGCCGCGCGGGGGCTGACTGGCAGATCGAGACTGTAGCGGCCGCTCCGCCGGAGCCTGGCGTGGGCAACGGCCTCCGGATGGCTGGCAACGCCTGGCCCGCCTCAATCCTGCGCGAGGTAGAGCAGCGCATCGACGGTGAGGCACTCGATGCGGCCGGCGAGGAGCGCGCCCGCGCGCGCGGCTGGGGGCAATAAGGGGCCGGCCAATTCATGCCGCAATTGCCGCAGCCGCGCGGCTCGGGGACAATGCGCGCCCCATCCGGCCCCAGCCCCGGTCAGACGAGAAACCCATGCCCACACGCCGCGAGCTTGCCAACGTCATTCGCGTCCTGGCCATGGATGCCGTGCAACAGGCCAACTCCGGCCATCCGGGCGCGCCGATGGGCATGGCGGACATGGCGGAAGTGTTGTGGCGCGAATTCCTCAAGCACAACCCCGCCAACCCGCACTGGTGGAACCGCGATCGCTTCGTGCTCTCCAACGGCCACGCCTCGATGCTGCTGTATGCGCTGCTGCACCTGACGGGCTACCCGCTGGCCATGGAAGAAATCCGCCATTTTCGCCAGCTCGGCAGCCGCACCCCCGGGCACCCCGAGCACGACCTGGCGATCGGCATCGAGACCACGACCGGGCCGCTCGGCCAGGGCCTGGCAAACGCCGTCGGCTTTGCGCTCGCCGAGAAGGTGCTCGCGGCGCAGTTCAATCGCCCCGGCCTGGCCGTCATTGATCACCACACCTGGGTCTGTGTCGGCGATGGCTGCCTCATGGAGGGCATCTCGCACGAGGCAGGCTCGCTGGCGGGCACGCTGGGACTGGGCAAGCTCATCTGCCTGTACGACGACAACGGCATTTCCATCGACGGGAAGGTCGCGGGCTGGTTTGCCGACGATACCGCCAGGCGCTTCGAGGCCTATGGCTGGCAGGTCATTCGCGACATCGACGGCCAGGACGGGGAGGCCGTGGCGGTGGCGATCCGTGCGGCACTGGCGGATACGACGCGCCCCTCGCTGCTGTGTTGCCGCACGGTGATCGGCTATCCGGCCCCGACTCGCGGCGGCACCGCCAAGGCCCACGGCGAGCCGCTCGGCGTGGAGGAGGTTGCCGCAGTGCGCAAGCTCCTCAATTGGACCGATCCGCCGTTTGTCGTGCCGGCGCCGCTCCTGGCTGCCTGGGACGGCCGGGCGCGGGGCCGCGCGGCCGAGCTCGCCTGGCAGGAGCTGTACGCGCGCTACCGCTCCGAGCAGCCCGCGCTCGCCGCGGAATTGGCGCGCCGCATGCAGGGAGAGCTGCCAGCGGACTGGCCGCAAACGCGCGCGCGCCTGTACGCCGCCACGGCGGCGATCAGCGCCGCGCAGGCAACGCGCGTGTGCTCGCAGCAGGTGCTCAACCTCATTGGCGATGCGTTGCCAGAGTTCCTGGGCGGTTCGGCCGACCTCACCGGCTCCAACAACACCCTGCGCCAGGGCGCACGGGTCATCACGCCCGGAGACGTCGCGGGCAACTACCTGCACTACGGCGTGCGTGAGTTCGGCATGACCGCGGTGATGAACGGTCTCGCACTGCACGGTGGCTTCATTCCCTTTGGCGGCACCTTCCTGACCTTTTCCGACTACGCGCGCAATGCGGTGCGCATGGCTGCGCTGATGCGCCAGCGGGTGATCCTGGTCTATACGCACGACTCGATCGGCCTGGGCGAAGACGGACCGACGCACCAGCCGATCGAACAGCTGGGGAGCCTGCGCCTCATGCCGCACCTGCAGCTGTGGCGCCCGGCCGATGCGCTCGAGACGGCGGTGGCCTGGAGCGCGCTCATCGAGCGCAGCGATGGTCCCGGCGCCCTGGTGCTGACGCGCCAGGGCCTGCCGCAGCTGTCCTCCGCCGTCGCGCCGGAACTGATTGCGCGCGGCGGCTATGTGCTGCTCGACTGCGCGGGGGGCCCGGAAATTATCGTGATCGCCACCGGTTCGGAAGTGTCGATCGCCCTGGAGGCGGTCCGTACCGCCCAGGGAAAGGGCGTGCGCGTGCGCCTGGTGTCCATGCCCTGCACCAGCGTCTTCGACGCGCAGGATGCCGCCTGGCGCGAGGCGGTGTTGCCCGCGGCCGTGGACCGGCGCATCTCGGTCGAGGCCGGTGCCACCGGGACGTGGTGGCGCTACGTGGGTCGGGCAGGCCGCGTGGTGGGGATCGATGAATTCGGCGCCTCGGGCAAGGCGCCGGAATTGTTCCGGAAATTCGGGCTGAGCGCGGAAAATGTGCTCAACGCCATAACAAGTTCGATACCATGAGTCAGCTTGGCTACGCACGAACGCGGGCCCATATTTCCAGGGGAGAGACATGACAGTGAGGGTTGGGATCAACGGCTATGGCCGCATCGGACGCAATGTGCTGCGGGCTCTGTATGAAAGCGGCCGGCAGAAAGAAATCCAGATCGTGGCCATCAATGACCTGTGCGATTCGCAGACCAATGCGCACCTGACGCGCTACGACACGGCCCACGGCAAGTTCCCCGGGCAGGTGAGCGTCGAGGGGGATTCGATCATCGTCAACGGCGATCGGATCAAGGTGGTCGCGCAGCGCGATCCGGCGCAGATTCCCTGGGGCGCCATGGGCGCGGAATTCGTGCTCGAGTGCACCGGGTTTTTCACCACCAAGGCCGATGCCGGCAAGCACCT
>JANXYA010000162.1 GCA_025350345.1 Gammaproteobacteria bacterium | reverse complement strand
CTGGGCCAGGCGCGCCTGATGCGTGGCACCAGCGGGTACTTCCTCCGCGCGATGCGTCACGTAGATCCAGGGCAGCTGCGAGCGGCGCAGGCGGCTGATGGCCGCCAGCACTCTCCTGCGGTGATGCTGATCCAGACCGTTGAGTGGCTCATCGAGCAGGAGCAGGGCCGGTCGCCAGGCCACAGCGCGCGCCAGCAACACCAGGCGCCGCTCGCCCTGCGAGAGTGTCAGAAAGCGCCGCCCGGCCAGCGACCCGATTCCCATGTGGCGCAGCAGGCGGCTTACCCGCAAGCGCTCCGCGCCGCTCGGTGCACGGAGCGGCAAGTCGCTGCGCTCAATTCCGGTGCCAACTATCGCCATCACACGCTGGTTCCAGGCGTAATGCTCGTAGCGATCCTGGCGCTCGGCGCCCACATAGGCGATTTCCTCCTTGACACCCTGCGGATCAGCGTAAAACTGGTTGCGCCAGCGGTAGTCACGGCGCGTGCCGGCACGGGGCTGCGGCCAGACGTCGCCGGCAATCAATTTCAGCAACTGCGTCTTGCCCGCGCCATTGTCACCGCGCAGGATCCAGCGCTGTCCAGGCCGGATGCGCCAGCGCAGTCCGCGCAGGATCACCCGCCCGCCGCGCACCAGGTGAACCTGGGCAAGATCGACATCCAGATAACGTCCGCGCGACCCTGTTTTTGCGGTCATGCGCGGAGTGAAAAGCCGGAGTTGTATTGCGGACTCATTGGGGTAGATTGCGCAGCCGGGTGCCGGACTTCATGAGTGTAGCAATCATGCCTTTTCCCTCCAGCCGCCTGAGGGTTCCGGCGCTATGCGCCAGCCTCTTTGTCGGATCGGCGGCGCTCCAGTCCTGTAGCCAGCCGAGTGCGCCATCGCCGCCGACAGCGGCGGCAACGCAGACGGCACCTGAGACCACGACGCCGGTGCCAGCCGTCGCGGCCGAGCCGCCAGCAGGTCCTGCACCTGCAGCTCCGGCCCCTGGTAAAGCCGGTGCCAACTCCCGGCCCCGCGATGCGTCCGCCACCACTGCGCAAGCCTACCCTCCGCCCAGCCCGGCGCCCGCACGCACGCCCATGAGCGTCTGCAGCGACTGCGGTGTGATCGTCTCGATCAAGCCGGTCAAGGTCGAAATCCAGGGTAGCGGCGTCGCTGCGGTAGCCGACGGCGCGCTCCCCGGCAACAAGCTACGAAAAGAGGTGCGCGCCGGGACGCACTACGACATCACGGTGCGGCTCGACAATGGAGTCGAGACCACTGTTTCGCAGGACCAGGAGCCCGAGCTGGCCGTCGGCGCGGCGGTGCGGATCGTGGACGGAGCCGTGATCGGGAAATAGTCGCTGCCGTCGCCCGGCTCAGCTCCCCTCGCGCATGCGCAGCTGCAGTTCATGGCGGCGGTAATCGATGATCAGCGTGTCGAGCGTGCCGAGGGCGTCCATGCCGACCAGCAGCGCCGGCTCGTTCGTGAGGCGCCAGACCTGGAAGATGTGGGCGTCCGCAAAGGTAATGCGCTGGCTGTGAATCTCCATCGGCCCGAATTCAATGGGCGGCGCGGAATGGCCCTCGCCTTTCTGGATGTCTTCCGTGACACCCTGCAGCTCGTCCATCGTCGCCTCCTCCCTGCTGTGGCGGCTCAGCAGCGCATCCCGGAGCGCAAGGTTCGCCACCGTGGATTGACTGCCGGTATCGATGATGGCCTTGGCCCGCACGCGACCGAGCTTCACCTGCGCGATCAGCAGGCGGCCGCGCTCGAGGGTAAAGGGTATGGTCAGGAATCCGGCGCCGGCCGGCTGATCATGCGAGCGGGAAATGATGATCAGGTCATGGCGAAAATCGATGTACACGCGGCGATCCGCGAGTCCCTCGTTGCCCAGGATGCCCTCGGCACCGCCCAGTGCATCCCTGAGTATCGGCAGCTTCGAGCCCTTGATCAGTACATCGCCGACCAGCAGGGTGTCGACGTATATGGTGGGCACGACCAACGATCCGGTAGCGCCCTGCAGAATCACGGCTGCCGAGGCATCGGGCGCAATTCCGAGCGCACTCGCCACGCTCGCAATAACCCCGGAGCGGCTGGCTCCGGTATCGAGCACCATGCGGAAGGGGCCCTTGTCGTTGATGTACACCGGCGCCCAGATGCGCCCGATGCGATCGCGGCGCGTGGGCGCGACGTAACGCGGCTCGGGCGCCTCAATGACCACTTCTGTAAGCTGATCCGCATCGAGTGTCGGCGGTGAGGTGGCTGGATCGGGGGTGATCCCCGCGGACAGCGCATGCGCGGCCCCAAGACTGACCGCAGCTCCGAGCAGGAGCGCAATGACCCGGAGCGATCTCATACCGGCCATTGTGTCACTTGGAAGCGCAAACTTCTCGCGCCAGGGTCCCCTGGGGCTCAGGCCTGTCGCAACAACAGGATGCCGCCGGCCACGAACAGCAGGGCGCTGTAGCCAAAGGCGACCGGCGCGCCGAAGGCCGTCCACAGAGCGCCGACGATCAGGCTCGAAGCAAAATCTCCAATGCCGTTGACCGTGGCAAGCGTGCCGAATGCCATGCCGTGCTGCGAGTCGTCAACGAGTTCGGCGCAGTAGGAGTCTTCCGCGGTCTCGCAGACGGCAACAGAGATGCCGCCCAGCACGAAGATCAGGGCCAGCGTCCACAGGCCGAGGGGCATCAGCACGATGAGCAGTGCCATGGCGGCGGCGAGCGCATAGCCCAGCGCCAGCAGCCAGCCCTTGTTCATGCGATCGGCGACCGCACCCGCGATCATCGAGAAGGCGGCGTACAGCACATTGTGCAGGATATACAGGCCCGTGGCCGCCGTGGCCGCCGTGGCGATGCCGTACACCGGCGTCAGCGCCTGCACCGCCAGGAGTATGAGCAGTGTATGCGCAAAATCGCCGAGGCCAAACATGCCCACGGCGAGCAGGAGCCGGCGAAAACGCGGCGGCAGTCCGCGCAAGCTGGCGCTGAAGCGCTCCTGCGCGGTGCCGACGCGGCGGCGCTCCTGGACGGCGAAGGCCATCAGGGCCGCCGCGGCCAGCCCCGGTATCAGCGTCAGGAGGAAGATGCGCGCGTAGTCGTGCCGCAGCAGTTGCAGGAGGACCAGCGCCGTGATCGGACCGACGATGGCACCGAGCGTATCCATCATGCGCTCGAAGCCGAAGGCGCGGCCGTAGGTCTCGCGCGTCACCGCCGCCGCCAGCAGCGCCTTGCGCACCGGTGTACGCACGCCGCGCCCAAGCCACGCCGTCGAGCGGGCGGCCAGCACCTGCCAGGCGCCCGAGGCGAGTCCTATGGAGGCCGTGCCCAGTGCGGTCAGGACGTAGCCTGCCACTGCGATGGGCTTGCGCCGCGGCAGGCGATCGGCATAGAAACCGGACGCCAGCTTCGCAAAGCTGGCGAGGCCATCGGAGGTGCCCTCGATGAAGCCGAGCCAGGCCGCAGCGGCGCCCATGGTGGCCAGAAATGCCGGCAGCACGGCCGAGGCAATCTCGTGTGACCAGTCACTGCACAGGGACGCCAGGCCGATCCCGACGACCGTGCGGTTCAGCCAGCGCCTGGAGGAGTGATCGGTGGCCACGGATTTACGCACCTCGCGGGTTGAAGGGCCGCATCAGCGTGCCATGAGAGGAAGCAGCATCCACCAGGCAGTCGCCAGGATAAGCGCGGACATCAGCGCATAAAAAAGACGGCGAATCCAGCGTACCGCCAGGAACGGCCGGACGGTAGCACCGAACAGGGTCCACACGAGGATGCACGGCGGATTGACGATCAGTCCGACGCCCAGCAGGAGGATCAGGCCGTACGTGGGCGGCATACCGTCGCGCGCCACGATGCCAATGGCAGGCACCGCCGCGCCCCAGGCCTTGGGATTCACCAGTTGAAAGAGCGTAGCCTCCGCGAAGGTCAGGGGCCGGCCTGCGATGCTCCCGGACCGCATCGAAGCCGCATCGTCGGAGCCGCTGTGACGCAACAGCTGGTACCCGAGCCACAGCAGGTACAGCACGCAGGCCACGGTGAGCACGTTCTTCAGCGATGGATAGGCCAGTATGATGGCGCCCACACCCGCATAGGTCACCAGCAGGACCAGCAGAAATCCGCTCGTGATGCCGAGCAGGTGCGGGAGCGTGCGGCGCAGGCCAAAACGCGCGCCAGAACTCAGCAGCATCAGGTTGTTGGGTCCAGGCGTGATCGACATGACGACCATGAAGATCACGAGCGGCGGCGCGTTATGGAGCACGGCGTTACCGACCATGATCATCATGATCCAGGAAACAGATGGGGATCGCCATGAGCGCCAGGAACATTGCCGTGATCACCGGCACCACGCACGGCATCGGTCGGGTGACGAGCCGGGAGCTCGCCCGTGCCGGCTACAGCGTTGTGATGCTGTGCCGAAACCTCCCGGCAGCTGCCCAGCTGCGCGCTGAGTTGTGCGCGCTCGTGCCCCACTCTGACGTTCATGTCGTGCACTGCGATCTCGCCTCGCTCAGCTCGGTACGCGCCTGCGCCGCGGCGGTGCGGCGCGATTTTGGCCGCATTGCGCTGCTGATCAACAACGCCGGCATCG
>JANXYA010000323.1 GCA_025350345.1 Gammaproteobacteria bacterium | reverse complement strand
GATCGCCCAGGCCCGCCAGTCCCATGAAGGTCTCGCGCTGCGCGCCCAGGCTCACGCCCAGGCGCATCATCTCCAGGAGCCCGCGGGTGATGAGCGCGATGCGCGAGTTGGCACCGAACCCTAAGCCGTCGGACAGTCCGGCACCGATCGCCAGCACGTTCTTGACCGCGCCGCCGACCTCGACGCCGACGATATCGGTGGAGGTGTAGGCACGAAAATTGGCCGTCGAGATGTCATGCGCGAGCAGGGCCGCATAATCCGCATCGCGCGAAGCAATCGTCATCGCGCTCGGCAGCCCGGCGCCCACCTCGGCGGCGAAGGTGGGACCGGAGAGCACCGCCGTGAGGCGCGTGGTGCCCAGCACGTCCTGCGCCACTTCATAGGGCAGGCGCCCGGTGTTGACCTCGAACCCCTTGGTGGCCCAGCACAGCCGCTGCCCGGCAGCGAGCTGCTCGCGCAGCGCGTTCAACACCGCGCGGAAGGCGTGGCTCGGCACCGCGATGAGCACATCGTCGGCGCCGCCCAGCGCCGCGGCCAGGCCTGCGGGCACCTGGAGCGAGTCGGGAAAAGGCGAGTGCGGCAGGTAGCGCTGATTGACCCGCGCGCGGGCCATGTCGGCACGCAGCTGCGCGTCGCGGGCCCACAGGCGCACGGCATGTCCGGCCCGCGCCCACTGGATCGCCAACGCCGTGCCCCAGGAACCGGCGCCGAGCACCGTGATCCGCGAGGGCAGCTCCGCGTTCAATTCAATTCTGCGCGGCGCTGGGGGTGCCCGGATTGTTGGCGGCGAACAGCGCCTCGAAATTCACGGGCGGCAACAGCAGCTGCGGAAAGCCGCCGTGCCCGACCAGGCTCGAGACGACCGCGCGCGCGTAGGGGAACAGCACGCCCGGGCAGATCACGCCGGCGGCGCGCCGGAACTCCTCGTTCGACAGGTTCTGCATCACGAAGGCGCCGGCCTGCTTCACCTCGACCAGGAAGGCGGTCTGCTCGCCCTGCTTGGCCGAGACCGTCACCGTCAGCACGATTTCACGCAGGTCGCCCTCGATGACGTTGACCGCGGTGTTCAGGTCGAGCCCGATCTGCGGGTTCCAGTCGTTCGTGACCCGCGGCCCCTGCGGCGCCTCGAAGGAACAGTCCTTCAGGTACACGGCCTGCAGCGCCAGTTGCGGAGTGGGAGCCGTGCCCGCCGCTGCCGGGGTGGGTTCTGATTGTATTGCCATGCTGAATATTCCTATGCGTCCAGGTTTTCGGTAACCATTATTGCGCCACTGCCGCTGCCGGCGAAAGCAGGCGGTCCAGGCCGCCCGCCTCATCGAGCGCGGCCAGTTCATCGGAGCCGCCGATGTGCTGGCCGTCAATGAAGATCTGCGGCACCGTGCGCCGCCCGCTGCGCCGGATCATCTCGGTGCGCAGCTCCGGGTGCTCCTCGATGCTGATCTCCGTGTAGCCCGCACCCTTGTGATCCAGGAGCCGCTTCGCGCGCGTGCAATAGGGGCACCAGGAGGTGGTGTACATTTCGATCAGCGGTGCCGTCATGGGCTCGAGGGTGGCCGAGCCTAGTCGCGGGCCACGGGCAGGTGCTCGGCACGCCAGGCGCTCAGGCCGCCGCGCAGGCTGACCACCTGGCTGAATCCCTGCTGCTGGAGCGCGCGCACGGTGGCGGGGGCGGTGGCGCCGCGCTCGCAGTAGACAATGACGGTCCGGTCCTTGAGTCGCTTGATGCCATCGAGCCCGTCGCCGAGCTTCCCGGGCGGGAGACTGCGGGCCCCGCGGATATGGCCAACCCCGTAATCCTCGGCGCTGCGCAGGTCCAGGAGCGTTGCGCCCTGGTTCATGAGGCGCACGGCGTCCTGCGGGCTGACGGCGCCGATCGCGCGGGAGCGCTCCCGCAGTTCATAGACCGCTACGGCCAGCACAGCGCCCAGGGCGAGCACCGCTAGACCTAGGTGGTGGGTGGCATATTCAAGCAAACGCTGCATGGCTTCAATTCATGATCGACGGAGCCGCGCATTATAGCCACGCTGCGTTAGACTTTTCCGCATGGCTACCGCCCGTGCCCGGATCTTGCTGCTTTTGGCCCTGAGCCTGGCGTGCGATCCGGCCTTCAGCGCGAGCGCCGGCCAGACCCAGGAGCAGCTGCGCGCGCTCAAGGATCGGATCGAACGCGTCAGCCGGGAAGTCGGCCGCGATGCCGTCGAGCGCGACCGCCTGGCGCACAATCTGCGCGACGCCGAGGTGGCGGTGGCCGCGACGCGGGCCGACCTGGAAGGCGTGCTGGCGCAGGAATCGGCCCACACCGCACGGCGCACGGCCCTGGCCGCCGAGCGCGAGACGGTGAATGCCTCGCTGGCGCGCGAGCGCGCCGGACTCGCCTCCCAGCTGCGGGCGGCCTACCTGATCGGGCGCCACGAGCCATTGCAGCTCATGCTCAACCAGCGCGACCCGGCCGCCGCCGCGCGCCTGTACACCTGGTACGGCTATTTCGGCCGCGCGCGCGCCGCGCAGATCGATTCGATCGCGCAGCAGGTGGCGCGCATCGATGAGCTGGATACCGAGCTGGGCCAGCAGGCCGCAGCCCTCGCCGCGTTGCGCAACACGCGGCAGAGCCAGCTCGCGCGGCTGGAAAGCGGCCGCGCGCAGCGCCAGGTTGCACTTTCGAGCCTGCAGGGTGAAGCACGCTCGCACGAGGCCAGCCTCGCGCGCCTGCGCAGCCAGCAGGCGAGCCTGGAGCACCTGCTGCGCGAACTGCAGCGGGCGGCGCGGCCCGGACCGGCCCCGGACAACGCCAGCAATTTCGGCCGCCTGCGCGGGCAGCTGGACTGGCCGGTGGCCGGGCAAGTGATTGCGAGCTACGGGCAGCAGCGCGCGAGCGGGGTGAACTGGCAGGGGCTGGTGGTGGCCGCCGAGCAGGGCGCGCCGGTGCGCTCGATCGCGGCCGGCCGCGTGATCTATGCCGACTGGCTCCCCGGGCTGGGGCTGCTCGCCATCGTCGATCACGGCGAGGGGTACCTGAGCCTCTACGGCTACAACGATCAGCTGCGCAAATCGGCCGGCGAATCCGTCGCTGCCGGCGAAGTGATCGCCGCCGCCGGCGACAGCGGCGGTCGCCCGCGAGCGGAGCTGTACTTCGAGATCCGCCGCGCCGGCCAGCCCATCGATCCCAAGCCCTGGTTCCGGCGAGCGCGCCCGGACTGAGACCTGCGTCACAGGGCTGGACCCGTCCGGGACGGGCGTGGCGGCGGCGGCGCCCACGGACCGCCAGAACCGATTTGACTAAACCGCGAACCCCATCAAGGCGTGCAGGCGGCCTCATGCCTGAAGCTTGCCGCTGGCAGCGCATTTATATGACTGAAGAAACCAAAATCAGGGGCGCTTTGCACGGAGCGCCCGAGCTCGAGAGCTATACGCAGCTGCTGCGCGCGCTGCTGCCGCGCATGATCGGCGTGTCGATCTTCGGCGCCACCGGCGATGTGCTCTGGTCCAACGAGATGTCGGTGGATGCCTCGCTGGGCAAGCTCGTGGCCGAGTCGATGCGCGCCGCCGCGCTGGAGCCTGGCTCTCCCGGCGTGCTGCTCACGGATGGCGAGCCGCTCTACATCTTCTGGCTGTTGCGCACCAGCGGTGCCGGGCAGGGCCAGCCTTTCGCGGCGGTGCTGCTGCGCTGTCGCGCCGGCCCCGCGAACGAACAACGGAGCCTGGCCTACGTGCACGCGATGGTGCGTCCGGCGCTCGACATCCTGGCGCGCGAGCTGCAGAGCCGCGAGCAGATCGTCACCTTAAGCGGCTCGCTCGCCGAACAGGACCATGACCTGGACATGCTGCTCGCAGTCAGCGGTGGCGAGGCGGCGGATGATGACGGCGGGGGCGATGAGCTCAAGGCCGTGCTGAAGGCTGCGATCGATCACATCCAGGGCGGTCTCGCGGCGATCATCGTGCCGGAAAAAAGCCTGGTGCTGATCCGCCAGCAGCCCGAGCTGGGGATCGAGGCCAGCCTCGTGGCGCGCGCCCACCGCCACCTGATGTCGAGCGCGCAGCTGCGCCGGGAAGCGGTGATCGTCAACCAGCTGCAGCTCCAGACCGGCAACCCGGCCCACATCTATCGCATCCTGTCCTGCGCGATCTCGCGCCCCGACGGCCGCGCCATCGGCGTGCTGGCGCTGTTTCGCCCGCTTTCCATGCCGGAATTCACGCCGCGCCAGGCGCGGCTCGCCGAGTTGCTGGCGCGACGCGTCTCGGCCGTGATCGCCAACAGCTACGATGCACTGACCGGACTGTTCAATCGCCCGGCCTTCGAGCTGCGCGTGAAGAACGCCCTGCAACAGCCCAACAGCGCGCAGCGCAAGTGGAGCGCGCTGGGCGTGGACATCAACCGCACGCACGTGATCAACGACACCCACGGCATGCACGTCGGGGACAAGGTCATCGCCCAGGTGGGCGACCTGATCCGCCAGCGCCTGACCCCCGGTGCGATGGCGGCGCGCATCTCGGGCGATCGCTTCGCCGTGCTGGTGCCGGCCGGGCTCGATGACGCGGCCGCCTTCGCCGAAGCGCTTCGCCAGAGCGCCGAGCAGCTGGGCGCCAGCATCGGCGACGGGAGCCTCGCCGTCTCCATCAGCATCGGCGTGGCCGCCGTCGAGCCACGCGCGCAGGAGTTCACGCACGCCTTCGCGGCCGCCGAGACCGCCTGCAAGGCGGCGAACGATAGGGGCCGCAACCGGGTCGAGGTGTTCCAGGAAGCCGACGAAAGCATCATCCGGCGCTTCACCGACATCAACGTCATCACCGACCTGCGCAATGCGATGACCGAGAACCGCCTGCACCTGTATGCGCAGCTGCTGCTGCCCCTGGGCGAGGTCCACCGCCAGCCGCACTTCGAAATCCTGCTGCGCATGCGCGGCACCGACGGGCAGACGGTCGGCCCCGATCATTTCATGTCCGCGGCGCAGCGCTACCAGCTGATGCCAGAGATCGACCGCTGGGTGGTCGCCGAGGCGCTGCGCCGGCTCCAGCCGCACGCCGCGATCATGGCCGGCGGCGGCGTGGTGTTCACGATCAACTGCTCCGGCCAATCGCTCAAGGACAACGCCTTCACGGAATTCCTCACGGCGCAGATCGCCGCCAGCGGCATCAACCCGCAAGCGCTGTGCTTCGAACTCACCGAGAGCGCGGCGGTCGGGAATCTCGCGCACACCGAGACGCTGATGCGCCAGCTCCGCAAGCTCGGCTGCGGCATCGCGCTCGATGATTTCGGCACGGGCCTGAGCTCGCTCGCCTACCTGCGCTCGCTCCCTATCTCCATGCTGAAGATCGACGGCAGCTTCGTGCGCGACGTGCTCACGGACGGCAAGGCGGAATCGACGATCCAGGCCATCGCGCAGCTGGCGCGTGCCATGTCGCTCATCACGGTGGCGGAATATGTCGAAACGGAGGAGATCCGGCACAGGATCGCGCAGCTGGGCGTGGACTACGGCCAGGGTTTCGCCATCGGCCGGCCCGTGCCCATCGATGAGGTGCTCGAGCACCTGCCCTTCTATGCGGCCATGAACCAGGCCGCGGCCCAGGGCCAGCTGACCGAGCCGCCCAACGCCCTCGCGGTGTAATATCCACCCCCCATGGGCCCGAGATTTCGCCTGCTGCTGACGCTGGGCACCGGAGTGGTGGCCGGCGTCGGGCTGTCGCTCGCCGGCAGGGTGTTCGCCGATCGCGCCGCCGCGCCCGGGGCCTCGGTTCCTCTACTTGCCAGCCAGGGCGACGCGCTGCCCTGGAAGGACGCCCGCCTGCTCGCCGAGGTGCTGCAGCGCGTGCGCGAGAGTTACGTCGATCCGGTCGATGATCACCAGCTGATGCGCCGCGCGGCGCACGGCCTGGTCGAATCCCTGGACGAACATTCCACGCTGCTCGAGCCCGGCGATTACGCCGAGCTGCAGGCCGCCACCAGCGGCTCCTACGCGGGCATCGGCGTGGAGATCAGCGGTGTCGCCGATGGCCTGCGCGTCGCGCGCTGCCTGCCGGAATCCCCCGCCGTGCGCGCCGGACTGAAGGTCGATGACCTGATCGTCCGGATCGATGACCGGATGGTCAGCGCGGCCAACATCGATGCCGCGACCACCCAGCTCCGTGGCCAGGCCGGGAGCGAAGTGCGTCTCTCGGTGCGCCGCGCGCAGGTCCCATCGACGCTGGAGTTCCGCCTGCAGCGCTCGCTGGTGGAGTTGCCGAGCGTGGCCGCCGAACTGGTGGCGCCCGGCGTCGGGTACCTGCGCATCACTGAATTCACCGACGCCACGGCCGGCGAGGTGGACTCCGCGATGCCGCGGCTGCGCGCCGCGGCCCGCGGGACGCTGCGCGGGCTGATCATCGACCTGCGCAACAATCCGGGCGGAGTGCTCGAGGCCGCCACGGCGGTCGCGGACGATTTCCTCGAGGCGGGCACGATCGTGAGTGCCGAAGGGCGGCTGCGCGAGGCGCGCTTCCGCATGGAGGCGACGCCGGGCGACCTGGCCGCGGGCGTGCCCATCGTGGTGCTGGTGAATGGCAGTTCCGCCTCGGCGGCCGAGATCCTGGCCGCGGCCCTGAGCCAGAACGGGCGCGCCACGCTGGTGGGCCGCCGGACCTACGGCAAGGGGACGGTGCAGACGATCATGCCGCTGTCGAGCGGCGAGGCGCTCAAGATCACGACCTCGCGCTATTTCACGCCCTCGGGTGCCTCGATCAACGGCATCGGCATCACCCCCGACGTGGAGTTGCGCGGACCGGAGAGCGCGCCGGCGGCAACCGATGCGCCCGATGCCGAGCCGACGCTGGCGCGACGCGACACCCAGGTGGCCGCGGCGCTGGCGGAGCTGCACGGCGGTACGACCGCCCGGGCGCTGCATCGCCCGGCCACGCGTTGATGCCGGCCCTGCACTTTCTCCTCGATGTGGTGCTGCATCTGACCGTCACCTGGTCGAGCTGCTGGCGCGCTACGAACTGTGGCTCTACGCCATCCTGTTCCTGATCATCTTCGCCGAGACCGGGCTCGTCATCACGCCCTTCCTGCCCGGCGACTCGCTGCTGTTCGGCGCCGGCGCGCTCAGCGCCATCGACACCAGCCGCACGCTCCAGCTCCCCTGGCTCCTGCTGCTGCTTGGCGTTGCGGCCATCGCCGGCAACACCACCAATTACCTGATTGGCCGCGCCGTCGGCGCGCGCGCCTACGACGGCCGGCACCGATTCTTCCGCCTCGAGCACCTGCAGCGCGCCGCGGATTTCTTCCGCCGCCACGGCGCACTCGCCATTGCGCTCTCGCGCTTCGTGCCAATCGTGCGCACCTTCATGCCCTTCACGGCCGGCATCGCCCGCATGAAGCCGGCTCGCTTCCAGCTGTACAACGTGATCGGCGGGGTCGCCTGGGTGTCGCTGTTCCTGTGCGGCGGGTTCCTGTTCGGCAACCTGCCGCTCGTGAAGGACAATTTTGGCCTCGTGACGCTGCTGATCATCGCACTCTCGCTCCTGCCGATGCTCTGGGCGCTGAGGCCGGAGCGGACGGCGCAGGGCAATCCTCGTGGCTGATCGTTCCCGCGGCTACGCGCACCGCATCGACGTGCGCGCGCCGGTGGAGCTGCTGTGGCGCGGGCTCATCGAGCCTCAGCTGCTGGCGCAATGGTACGCGCCAGGTGCGCGCATCGATGCGAAGCTCGGCGGCAGCTACGTGGTGCGCGTCGATCGCGACCTCGAGCGCGAAGCGCACATCGATGTGTTCGAGGTGGGGCGGAGGCTACGCCTCATCTATATGCCGCCGCGCGAGCTGCCGCCGAGCCACGCGGTGATGATCGACGATTTCATCCTCAACACCGAGGGCGAGGCGGCCGTGCTGCGGCTCCTGGGCTCCGGCTTTCCGATGGAGGACGCCTGGGATACCTATTACCAGCGCCTGCGCGGCGGCTGGGGACAGGCCCTCGCGCGCCTCAAGGTCTGCATCGAGCGGCTCGCGCGCGCTTAACCGCGCAGGCCGGCGGCCCAGCGGTACAGCAGGAATACGCTGAGCGCAAAGACGCCGCCGCCGATCCACACTGCGGCCTGATTGGCGAAGGCCTCGCCGACCAGCGCCAGCGGAAAATCCTGGCCGGAGAAGGCCACGAAGGCGGCGATCAGCACGCCCACCAGCCCTTCCCCGACGATCATGCCCGAGGCGAGCAGCACGCCCAGCTGCTTGGTCGACTCAGGCTTGGGGCCGTGATCGGCACGCCGGTCGTAGTACCAGCCGGCGATGGCACCGACCACCACCATCAGCGTGCTCTGCGTCGGCAGGTAGATCCCCAGGCCGACCGCAAGGGGGGACAGGTGCGCGGAGCGGGTGAAGCGGCGCAGCGACTCGTCGGCGGCGATGACGCCCACGCCGATCAGGCCGCCAATGAACAGCAGGCTCCAGTCGACATTGTTCTGGATCACGCCCTGCGCGAGCGCCGAGATCAGTCCGGCCTGCGGCGCCGGGAGCGGGTGCTCGTGATGCGGGCCGGGGGCGCCGGCGAAGCCGTAGGCGTGATTGAGCAGGTCGAGTATCGGCGGAATGATCGCCGCGCCTGCGAGCACGCCGATGACGAGCGCGACCTGCTGCTTCCACGGCGTCGCATCGACGAGCTGGCCGGTCTTCAGGTCCTGCAGGTTGTTGTTGGCGATGGTCGCGACGGCGAACACGACCGCGGTGACGAACAGCGCGAAGGCCACCAGCGACTTCTCGCCGCTGACCGGCACGCTGGCGCGCAGGCCCAGCACGAGCAGCAGCGCGGCGCCGATCACCACCAGGATGCCGATGCCGGAGAGCGGGCTGTTGGACGAACCGATCAGCCCGGCCATGTAGCCGCAGACCGCGGAGACGAAGAAGCTCATCAGCGTGATGTAGATCAGCCCGCCGACCACCATGACGAGCATGTGCTGCCCGAGGCCGCTGCGGGTGCTGAAGTCCGCCAGCAGGAAGCCGATGGGCACCATGCAGGCCAGCGAGATGAGGCCGACCAGCCCGATCGGAATGTCGCGTTCGACGCGCGGCAGCATCTGCTGTCCACCGCTGGCGGCGCGCGCGCGCGAGGCCGCCATCGCCGAGCCCAGGCCCGCCAGCACCGGCTTGACCAGCTTGGCTAGCGTCCACACCGCCGCGACGGCGATGGTGCCGGCGCCGACGAAGCGCACCTGGTGGCTCCACACCGACTGCGCCAGATGCGTGATCGAATCCGTGCTGGCGAGGAGCGCGGAGTAGTGCGGCACGCCCCAGACCCAGCCGATCATCGCCCCGACGAGCATCGCGACGCCGACCCACAACCGGACCAGGTGCCCGACCGCGAACAACGCGAAGGAGAGCAGGAAATCGAAGCCGGTCACCCCGCCGCGCGCGCCGCCGACCCGGAAGTAATGCACCACGTCGCCGGCGAAGACGCGCGTCGCCACCACCAGCGCGAAGGCCGCCGAGACGATCGATCCCCACACCACGGCGCGCAATCCGGCGCGGCTCTCCTCGACCGCCGCCGCCTCGGCGTGCTCGCCGCCGCCGACCTTCAGCACCTCGGCGCAGGCGACGCCTTCCGGATAGGGCAGGTCGGATTGCGTGACCAGCGCGCGGCGCAGCGGGATCGAGTACATGACGCCCAGGGTGCCCCCCAGCGCGCAGATCGCAAACGACACCCAGTAGGGGAAGCCGGTCCACCAGCCGATCATCACCAGCCCGGGCAGCACGAAGATGAGCGCAGAGAGCGTGCCGGCCGCCGAGGCGATCGTCTGCACGATGTTGTTCTCCTGCACCGTCATGCCCTGGAAGCCGCGCAGCACCGCCATCGAGATCACCGCCGCCGGAATCGAGGTGGCGAAGGTCAGGCCCGCCTTGAGCCCGAAGTACACGTTGGCCGCGGTGAACACCCCGGTGATCAGGATCCCCAGGATCAGGCCGCGCCAGGTCAGTTCCGTCTGCACGGCCTCAGGCGTACCGGTCGATGTGCTCATGCCTCATCCCCTTCTGCTTTTTGTTCTGCTTGTTGGTGTTTTTCGCGGCTCCGCACCATCAGGCGCGCAAACAGGATCCCGCCCTCGTACAGCAGGTACATCGGCACGGCCATCACGGTCTGCGAGATCGCGTCGGGCGGGGTGAGGATGGCGGCGATGATGAACACCGCGATCAGCACGTAGCCGCGGCTGCGCGTGAGCTTATCCAGCGGCACGATGCCCATCAGCACCAGCAGCACGACCGCGACCGGCACCTCGAAGGCGACGCCAAAGGAAAACAGCAGCATCACCACGAAGTCCATGTACAGGCTGATGTCGGCCATCATCTGCACGCCGTGCGGCGTCGTGTTGACGAAGAACTTGAAGATCAGCGGGAACACCAGGTAGTAGGCGAAGGCCACGCCGACGTAGAAGAGCACCACGGCCGAGAGCAGCAGCGGCACGGCGAAGCTTTTTTCGTGGCGATACAGGCCCGGCGCGATGAAGGCCCACAGCTCGTAGAGCACGTAGGGCATCGCCACCACCAGCGCGGCGACGAAGGCCAGCTTGAGCGGCGCGGTGAAGGGCGCGGTGATGCTGGTGGAAATCAGCATGCTGTTGGCCGGCAGCTGCTGCAGCAGCGGATGGGAGAGCCATTCGAACAGCTGGTTCGAATACAGCGCAAAGGGAATGAACACCAGGATCACCCCGAGGAAGGCGCGCATCAGGCGCGTGCGCAGCTCCAGCAGGTGGGAGATCAGGGTGCCCTCGAGGAGCGGTTCACTCTCCCCGGTCATGCGGCGGGGTTTCAGCGGATGGAGGAGTCGGCGTCGGAGGCGGCGCAGGCGCTGCAGCCGGAGCGATGGCGGGCGCCTCCGCCGCGTGCGCAGCCGTGGATGCGCTGCCGTCGGCCGGTGCACTCGCCGCCGGGGCCGGCGTTGCGCTCGGGGCCGGCTCCGCGCTCGGCGCCGGTGCCGGGGTCGGCGTCACCTTCGGGTTGAGGTTGAGACCTTCCGCCTCCGTCTCGAGCTGGTCGCGAAACTGCCGCGCCATCGCGCGTGCGCGCCCGGCCCAGCGTCCGATGGTGCGCGCGACCTGCGGGAGCTTGTCCGGGCCCAGGACGATCAGCGCCAGGGCGGCGATGACCAGGATCTTCGAGAAACCGATATCGAGCATGGGCCGGCCCGGCAGGTCAGACGGGCTTGTCGTCCTTGTGAGGCGGGTTGGCGCCAGGTGCGGCCTCGCTGAACTCGGCGTCCTTCGCGCCCGCGGGCAACTGCTTCTGCGCGACCTGCTGCTCCTGGTCGCCCTCGTTCATCGATTTCTTGAAGCCGCGGACCGCGGCGCCCAGGTC
>JANXYA010000321.1 GCA_025350345.1 Gammaproteobacteria bacterium | reverse complement strand
GTTCGCCGAGGCCCACGAATGGGCGGAAGCGCACTGGATCCGCACGCACGCGCGCCTGCTGGCGCCGCTGCGCGAGGAAGGCGCCACCCTGCCGAAGGTCTCGGTGCACGTGCCGGCGTACAACGAGCCGCCCGACATGCTGATCGAGACCCTCGATGCTCTCAGCCGGCTCGACTATCCGGATTTCGAAGTGCTGGTGATCGACAACAACACGCGCGATGAAGCCGTGTGGCGCCCAATCGAGGCGCACTGCGCCCGCCTCGGAGCGCGCTTCCGCTTCTTCCACGTCAGCCCGCTCTCAGGGTTCAAGGCCGGGGCACTGAACTTTGCGCTGGCGCAGAGCGGCGCCGGCGTCGAGGTCATCGCGGTGATCGACAGCGACTATCGCGTCGATCCGGACTGGCTCCGCGACCTGGTGCCCGGCTTCCAGGATCCGAACATGGCCATCGTGCAGGCGCCTCAGGACTACCGCGACGAGCACGAGAATGCCTTCAAGTCGATGTGCTACGCGGAGTACCGCGGTTTCTTTCACATCGGCATGATCACGCGCAACGAGCGCAACGCGATCATCCAGCACGGCACCATGACGCTGGTGCGCTCGCGCGTGCTCGCCGCGCTGGGCGGCTGGGCCGAGTGGTGCATCTGCGAGGACGCGGAGCTCGGCCTGCGCGTCTTCGAGGCGGGCTACCAGGCCCTCTACCTGCCGCACAGCTACGGCCGCGGGTTGATGCCCGACACCTTCATCGACTACAAGAAGCAGCGCTTTCGCTGGGCCTACGGCGCGATGCAGATCCTGCGGCACCACGCGCGCACGCTCTTGTTGCCCGGCAGCAGCACGCTCACCGCGGGACAGCGCTACCACTTCGTCGCCGGCTGGCTGCCCTGGATCGCCGATGGGCTGAACCTGCTGTTCAACCTGGCGGCCATCGGCTGGTCGGTGGCGATGATGCTCCGGCCCGGCCGCATCGATCCGCCGCTGCTGATGTTCTCGGTGCTGCCCCTCTCGCTGTTCACCTTCAAGCTGGTGAAGCTCGTGCACCTGTACACCCATCGCGTCGGCGTCGGCCTGCGGCAGACCTTTGCCGCCGCGATCGCGGGCCTGGCGCTCTCGCACACCATCGGGCGCGCGGTGCTCAAGGGCCTGGTCACGCGCAGCGAGCCGTTCTTCCGCACCCCGAAGCGCGCCGGGCGGCATGCGCTGCTGCTGGCCCTGGCGGGCGCCTGGGAAGAGGCCGCGTTGATGCTGATGCTGTGGGGCGTGGCATTGGGGCTGCATTCCCTGCCGTCCGAGTTCACGAGCCCGGATCGCCGGATGTGGCTGATCGCGCTGCTGATCCAGTCGATCCCCTACACGGCCGCGGTGCTGGTGTCGCTGGCGAGCGCGCTCAACCTGCCGGCCGCGCTGCTGGAACGCCGCGCGGCGCAGCCCGTGCAAGCAACGTGACCAGGCACCGATCGGCCCTGATCCCCGGGATCTGCACCGCTCGCACTTCCTCGAGCTGCCAGCCGGTGCCGAGCGCGGCGAGCTCGGCATCGGGGCGCCGGCCCTTGTAGGCGATCAGGCGGGTCCCGGCGGCCGCGAGCGGGCGCGCCAGCAGCGCGAGCTCGGGCAGCGGGGCGAGCGCGCGTGCCACGATCGTGTCGAAGGGCGCCTCGGTCCGGAGCGTCTCGGCGCGTGCGTGGAGCGCGCGCACATTGCTTAAGCCCAGCACGCGCGCGGCGTGCTCCACGAAGCGGATCTTCTTGGCGGTGCCGTCGATGAGCGTGAATTCGCGCTCAGGGTGCACGATTGCGAGCGGAAGTCCGGGGAAGCCGGCGCCGGTACCCAGGTCGGCGATGCTCGTGCCCTGCAGTTGATTGCTCGCCGCCAGGCTGTCGAGCAGGTGCCCGGCGATCATCGCCGCGCGGCCGGTGATGCGGGTCAGGTTGTAGGCGCGGTTCCACTGCTCGAGCTCATCGAGCAATTGCAGGAGCTGCGCGGCCTGGGCAGGCTCGATCCTCACGCCGAGCTGCGCCGCACCGCTGATCAATCCGCTCGCGCTGTCCGACTGCATGGGTTGCCTTGTACGCGATAGGAGGCACAATGCCTACTGCCCGCACTCAATCGCCTGCCCTCAGCACTCTATTAAGGAACGATAGCAAAGCCATGCCCTGGTTCAATCGCGTGGGCGCCGCGGCGCTGGGCCTGGCCTTGAGCTGGCTGGCGGCGAGTGCTCCGGCGGCGGCAGCGCGCACCGTCGAGGGCGGCGTGGTGCTCGATGGCGTGCCGCCCGGCGACGCGGCGATCGCCACGGCGGTGCATCGTTACGCCGGCGCGGGCGAGGCGCGTCTGCTCGACTGGCTGAGCGATGGGGAGCTGCTGATCGCCGCGCGCGCGAATGAGCGCGAGCAGTTACAGCGCCTGCGCGCGGCCGCGGGCAAGTCACAGTCCCCGGCGAGCGACGTACCGGCGAGCATCGTGCCTCTGGGCGCACCCGGCAACAGCCTGGTCGCGGTGGGGGCGCAGGCCTTCGGGAACGATTCGATCTTCGTGCTGCGCAATGAAACCGGCGCCGACGGCGCGTCCGGCGCGGCGCTCTACCTGCAGGGGCTGGAGGGCGGCGAAGCGCGCCTGCTGGTGAGCGCAGCGGCGCACCCGGGTACGCCCGTCTGGGCGCACGATGGCCGCAGGCTCGCCTTCAGCGCGATGCTGCGCGAAGGCCAGGATACCGATCTGTACGTGCTCGATACGGCGGGCGGGAGCGAGCCGCGCCTGCTGGCCGCCGGCACGAGCGAGGCGTGGCAGGTGCTGGACTGGACCAGCGCCGATCGGGCGCTGCTGGTGCGCCATCCGGTCTCCGCCGCCGGTGACGAGCTGCTCATGGTGGACGTCGAGACAGGTGCGCTGCACCGTGTCGATGCGCCCGGGGAACGCTCGCCGGGGTACGGCCACATCGGGGAGGCGCGGTTTTCGCCGGACGGCCGCGGCATCTATCTCATCACCGATCGCGGCAGCGATTTTGCCCAGCTGCGCTATGTCGATCTGTACGGCGGGGATTCCCGGGTCCTGAGCCTCCCGGTCAGCCATGACGTCGAGCACTTCGATGTGGGCGCCGGCGGGCGCTATCTCGCCTACTCCTGGAACGAAGAGGGTTACAGCCGCGTCACCGTGATCGATCGCAAGGCGGCACTCGAGAGCGCGCCGGCGGATCTGCCCGCCGGCGTGATCGCGGCGCTGAAGTTCGACCGGGCCGGCACGCGGCTCGCGCTTGAGATTGCCCCCAGCGCCGCGCCGCGCGGCGTCTATGTGTACGAGCCCGCCTCGGGGCTCCTGGAGCGCTGGACGCGCTCGGAACTGGGCGCATTCAGTGCCGCGCAGCTGGTGAGCCCGCAGACGATCCGCTTTCCGACCTGGGACCGGCCGGGCGGGAATCCGCGCACGCTCGCGGCGCTCCTGTACCGGCCGCGCACCGCGGGGAAACATCCGGTGCTGGTCATGCTTGGGAGTACGGGCGCGGGCGCCACGCCGCTGGCGCAGCTGGATCTGTTCGTGCAGTACTGCGTGAACGAGCTGGGATTCGCGGTCGTGGCGCCAGGATTGCGCGGGGGCGAGGCGGGCCTGCTCGACCTGGGCGCCCTGCTGGCGTGGCTCGGTGCGCAGCGCGACCTCGCGCGCGAGCACGTGCTGCTGCTCGGGCGGGGCACGGGCGGGACCCTGGCGCTTGCGGGGCTGGGACTCTACGGCGATCGCCTGGGCGCGGCCGTCAGCATCGATGGCAGCGCCACGGGCGCGCAGCTCGCGCCGATCCGCTCACCGGTCCTGCTGGTGCGCGGCCTCGCGGACCCGCCGCTCGACGCCGGTGCCGCCGAGCAGCTGCTGTGGCGGCTGCGCAGCGCCAATATCGACAGCTGGTTCATCGCTCCGCGCGAAGCGGGTGGGCGGCTGACCGAAGGGGCGGACCTGGACGCGGTGCGGCGCGTCATCGCGCAGTTCCTGGTCGAGAATCTCGGCGGGTGATCTACAGCCAGTTGCGGCGCAGCACAGTCTTCAGCGCCGGGCGCTGCGCGCCGTAGTAATCGGCCACCGCCTTGATGTCCGCCGCGGAGAGCTGGGCGGCAAAGGTGGCCATCACGGGGTTCTTGCGATCGCCCTTCTGGTACTCGACCAGCGCCCGCACAAGATAGTCGGCGTGCTGGCCGCTCAGGGTGGGGAAGTCCCCGGTGATGCCGACGCCGTCCCGTCCGTGGCAGCCCGAGCACAGCTCCGCCACCTTGGTGGGCACGCTGCCGGTGGTCGGCGCGCCGGGCGTCAGCGGTGTGGCGGCCAGGTAGGCAGCGACGTCCTCGATGTCCTGGTCGCTGAGCGAGCTGGCCTGCGCGTACATGGTGCCATGGGCGCGCTCCTTGCCGCGGTAGCTCTTGAGGGCGGCGACAATGTACTCGGGGTGCTGGCCGACCAGCTTGGGCACGCTGTAGGTCGGGTAGACGTTCTTGTAATCCTCGATCCCATGGCAGCCGAGGCAGGTGTAGCCGATCTGCTTGCCGCGCTGGGCATCGCCCGCGGCCTGCGCCACGCCCGCGCAGGCCAGCGCCAGCGTGACCAGCGCGATCCGGACCCAGGGCATCGACATCGGGGGCATAATCGGACTCCGCAATTACTCAGGCGTGCAAAGCCGTAAAATGGCGGCAAAGTGTACGGATTCACCGCGGGATTTGCCACTGCATGATCGCCCTGATCCAGCGCGTCACGATGGCCCGGGTGCAGGTCGCAGGGCGCACCGTGGGCGAGATTGGCGACGGTCTCCTGGCCCTCATCGGCGTGGAGCAGAAGGACGGCGCGGCCCAGGCCGCCCGGCTCCTGGAGCGAGTGCTCGACTATCGCGTGTTCGCCGATGCCGCCGGGCGCATGAACCGCTCGCTCCGCGACACGGCGGGCGGCCTGCTGCTGGTCCCGCAGTTCACCCTGCTGGCCGACACGTCGTCCGGAAATCGCCCGGGCTTTTCCCGCGCGGCGGCCCCCGCGCAGGCCCGCGCCCTGTTCGAGCAGCTGCTGGGTGCCGCGCGGGCCGCGCACGCGCCGGTGGCGGCGGGGGAATTTGGCGCCCATATGGCGCTCACTTTGACCAACGATGGCCCGGTGACCTTCTGGCTGGCGGTACCCTAAGGCCGCGAGCGTGCCGGAAGCGTGACGCACACGCCAATTGGCATGCCGTGGCTGCGGCCAGGGCGCCAGTTCGCCTATCATCGTGGCTCAGTCAAATCCGCCTTACGCCTTAGGAGTCCGCCATGGACCTGTTTTCGCCCCGTCACCTGCTGATCATCCTGGTGGTCGTACTGCTGGTATTCGGCACCAA
>JANXYA010000316.1 GCA_025350345.1 Gammaproteobacteria bacterium | reverse complement strand
TCGCGCACCGAGACCCAGGGACTGGTGCTGCTCGAGGCGATGGCACAGGGGTGTCCCGTGGTATCGACCGCGCACCTGGGCACCGCCTCCATCCTGCAAAGCGGCTGCGGTGCCTGGGTGGTGCCCGATGAGCTGCCCGCCTTCGCGCGCGCCGTGATCGATACCCTCGCCGACCCGCAGCGCGCCGCCCGCTACGGCGTGCAGGCCCGGGAGTACGCGCAGCGCTGGGCCTCGAAGCAGATGGCGCTGCGGATGCGTGAGTTCTATGCCGCGCAGTGCGCCCGGGTTAAAATCCCGCAGCCGGCAATCGGTCCGGCGATCCTGCCGGAGACGCATGAGAGCCGCAGCTGAGCTGATCCGCGTCCGCTTCAACTCCGCCGCTTGAGCCACGCGCCGCCGCCAGCGGGCCGGCCGGTGCCCGACACGCGTTTCCAGCCCGCCGCCTGGCTGCGCAATCCGCATCTGCAGTCGATCCTGCCGAGCCTGCCACCGCGCCGCTACTTCACTTCCTGGCGCGCCCGCGCGCTGCTCGCCAGCGCGGAGCCCTGGTTGCTCGATTGCGGCGCCGGTGTGCGCCTCAAGGCCTGGTACAGCCCTGGCTCGGCGGCGCGGAATCGTACGGCCGTGCTGCTGCACGGCTGGGAAGGCCGGACGGATTCCTGTTACGTGCTGTCCATGGCTGCCCTGTTGCACCGCGCGGGCTACGGCATCGTGCGCCTGGCGCTGCGCGATCATCACCGCACGCAGGCGCTCAACCAGGGCCTGTTCCATTCCTGCCGCCTGAGCGATGTCACGGGCGCGCTGCGCGCGATCGCCGCGCGCTGCGGCAATACGCCGCTGTTCCTGGCCGGGTTTTCCCTCGGCGGCAACTTCCTGCTGCGCGCCTGTGCCGAGCCGGCGCTCCCGGAGACGGTTGGCGCCGTGGTGGCCATCTCCCCGGTGCTCGACCCGGACCACACGCTGCGTGCCCTGGAGACGGGCTGGCCGGTCTACCACCGCTACTTCGTGCGGCGCTGGTCGCGATCGCTCCGTTACAAGCAGCGCTGCTGGCCCGGCAGTTACGATTTTGCGGAATTGCTGCGCTCGGGCGATCTGCGGCAGATGACCGACGTGCTGGTGCGCGAGTGCACGGATTTTCCGGACCTGGCCTGCTACCTCGATGGCTATGCCATCACGGGTGCGCGCCTGCTCTCCCTCGGCGTGCCGGCGTACATCCTCGCCGCGGCCGACGATCCGATCATTCCGGTGGCCGACCTGAGCCGGTTGGCGCCGACGCCGCTCCTGCGCGTGATCCGCTGCGGGCACGGCGGGCATTGCGGCTTCCTCACGAGCCTGTACGCGAGCGCCTATTGCGACCAGTTTGCCCTCGAGCAGTTCGAAGCCCTCGGGCGCGGCCATCCCCGCCTTCAGGAGGCGCGCAGCACCAGCTGATCGGTGCGCGCGAGCGCGGGGCGCAGCGGCAGCGAGGGGGCAATCATCGCCAGCGCCCGGGCCGAGACCGCACGCCAGGTCGTGAGCTTGCCGCCGAAGATGCAGAGCAGCCGGGGGCGCGCGGGTCGATCCGTCGTGAGCAGGGTCTCGCGTGAACGATGAAAGGCGTGCCCCTCGCCGGCGGGCAGCACGCGCAGGCCGGCGAAGCTCGCGACCGGCTGCGAGAGCTGTGGGTCGCGAAAGCGCGGGAAATACTGGCGCAGGACCGCCTGCAGGTAGTGGATCTCCTGCGCTGCGGGGGCGACCGACGCCGGATCGCCGTGGAAGCGCACTTCGGTCGTGCCCACCAGGAGCTTGCCGCGCCAGGGCATGACGAAGATCGCGCGGCCGTCGCGCGGACTCTCCACGTAATAGACGCCCTGCTGCGGCGGGCCCTCGTAGACCAGGTGCGAGCCCTGCACGAGTTCGAGCGCCGGCACGGCGGACTTGGGCTCGATGCGGCCTGCCAGCGCGCCAGCCCAGGCGCCCGCGGCATTCACCAGCACGCCGGCGTCGCATTCCTGCTCGGCGCCGGCGTGGCGGTAACGCACCCGCACGGCGTCCTCGCCCAGCGTGGCGCCCAGGCACTGCGCCGGCAGCGCCAGCTCCGCGCCGAGGGACTGCGCCGAGCGCACGACGGCGGCGGTGAGCCGCTCGTCATCGGTCTGCGCGTCGTGATACCAGAACACCTGCTGGAGCTCCTGCGTCTCCAGTCCGTCCAGTTGCGCCCAGAGCCGGCGCGACACGGTGCCGAAGTGCGCCGTGCTGTCCAGGCCGGCGAGCAGCGCGTACAGGGTCAGGCCGGTACGCAGCTGCCAGGGCCGGCGGCGCGTATGGCGATACACCGGGATGTAGAACTTCTGCAGGTGCACCAGTTCGGGAGCGAGCTGCAGCATGAGCTTGCGTTCGTGCAGGCTCTCGCGCACCAGGCGCAGCTGGCCGGACTCGAGATAGCGCAGGCCGCCATGGATCAGCTTGCTCGAGCGGCTCGAGGAGCCCGCGGCGATTGCGCTCTGCTCGAGCACCAGGACCGAATGGCCCGCGGCCGCGGCGGCCTGCGCGATGCCGGCACCGTGAATGCCGGCGCCGACAATCACGACGTCCCAGCGCCGATTCATTGCGCGGTACGCAAGCCGCGCAGCGCGTTCGACATTTCACGTACCGCCCGGGTCTGGACGTAGTGTGCGCCCCGCTCGGCCAGGCTCATGGCCAGCGGGAGGGTCGCGACCTCATAGATCACCCAGCGCCAGGGGCCCTGCCACAGGCGCTCGAGGGGCGGCAGCTTCTCGTGGTTGCAGAACAGGAATTGGGGCTGCAGGGCTTCATACTTCAGGCGGCTGTGATTGTCGTAGTCGCTCAAAACCCAGCCGATGGGTGCGTCGCCGAGTCGCCTGGCGCGATGAATGGCGGCCAGATCAACGGACAGGAGCGCGCACTGCGAGCGCCAGGGCTTGATGACCTCGAGCACCTGGGAAACCACGTGATCGTGCCCGAACTGCGTCAGGCTCGCCTGCCTGATCTCGATGAACAGGGTGATCTCCGGATGGCCGGCCAGCAGCGCGAGCACCTCGCGCAGCAGCGGCATCCGCAGGCCGCTGTAGCGATCGCCAAAGCGTTGCGGCTCGTTCACCTCGATGCGGGCGAGCTCGCTCGCGTCGTGATCGAATACGCTGCCGGGCAGTCCGGTGGTACGCAGCAGGAGATGATCGTGGACCACCACGGGGACGCCATCGCGGCTCAAGTGCACGTCGAGCTCCAGGAAGCGCACGCCCAGCTCCAGCGCGGAGAGAAATGCAGGCAGGGTGTTTTCCGGAAACTCGGCCGCGTTGCCGCGCTGCGCCACCAGGTGAATGAGCCGTTCCGAATTCACGCTACCGTCCGCCTCCCGTCGCTGGCGGCACACGCCGCGGCTGCTGCCGGATGCTCCCGGCCTGTGCGACGACGCCAGGGGTGGGACTGCCGTTCCAGGCAGCGAATTATAGCGAGGCCGGCGGCATGAAGAGTGAGACCCGGGTGGCAGTGGCGCTGGCTACCTCGGCACCGGGGAAATCACGCCGGGACGGGGCCGGCATGAACTCGCGCCGCTGCCGGGATCCAAAAGACCCGCTTCAGGACTGCGGTATGGCGGCGCGCTTCTCGACGAATTCCACGATCGGTTCGTTGCCGGTGCAGACCATCTCGCCTTCGATCAGCGCGCCGCTCGCCACGGCGATGCGCCTGGCGTTGATGCGGCCGTGGAGGCGGGCGCTGGCGCCGATTTCGAGCTTGTCCTCCACCGTGAGGACGCCCACCACGGTACCGGAGATCACGGCCCCCTGCGCCCTCAGCTCACCTTCCCAGCGGGCGCCGACGGAGATGGCCACCTCGCCGCCGATGCGGCCATTGCCCCGCACCGTGCCATTGACCAGCAGTGCGCCTTCGGTGTCGATGTCGCCGATGAACTGCGTGTGCTGCGCAATCAGCGAGGGCGTTGAGCCCAGGCGGTCCAGGAGCCGGCGGCGAGGGGGGTCGGGCATGCTGTTACAATATCCGAGTTGGTCACGGAGGAAAGGATGAGCAAGTCTCATATTGTGTTGCTGGTGTTGCTGAGCGCCGTCACTTTTGGCATCGCCGGGTGCAGCCACCTGGGGGATGACTGGAAGGCGGCACAGGCGGCCGACACGACCGAGGCCTACCAGGATTTCCTGCGCCAGCATCCGGACAGCGAGTACGGCGTGCCGGCCCAGGAGCGCATCAAGCAGCTTGCCGAAGACCGGGACTGGCAGCAGGCCGAGAAGACGGACACGCTCGATGGCTACCAGCAGTTCGTCGCGACCCACGCCGACGGCAGGTGGGCCAAGGAAGCGCGGGTGCGCATTGAAAACTTCGAGCTGACCGCCGGTGGGTCGACACCGCCCGCCGCACCGCCGGCCACACCCGGCGCACCGCCCGCCGCG
>JANXYA010000307.1 GCA_025350345.1 Gammaproteobacteria bacterium | reverse complement strand
GGCGTGAGTGCCCGTATCGAGCGCGACGCTCGCCGCCAGTCCGGCCGCATCGAGGGTGGCCTCGATGCGGCCGGCACCGAGGCTGAAGGTCTCGGCGCGGCCGCCGCTGAGGCGATGGCGCAGGCTCGCGTCCGCGAGCGTGGCCTTGAGCCCGGCGAGCCAGGCCGCCGCGGGCGTGGACTCGGCGTGCGCTTCCAGCGATACCTTGCCCTCGAAGTCGGTCGCACCGCTGAGGCCGGCGGTCAGGGCGCGCAATGGCAGGTTCACGGCACTGATCGCCAGCTGGGTGTGCTCGGGCCGCTGCTCGCCGGCCGCGCACAGCATGGACTGCGCATTGTGCAGGCACAGGCGTTCAAGCTGCAGTTCATCGCCGCCGAGCGCCACGACCAGCTGCGCCGGGGCCACCAGTGTCAATTGCACCTCCCCCCCGTCGCTGGCCGCGAATTCGCTGACTTGCGCGCGCCACCGGCCATCGGCAAAGCTCGCGGTGCCGCCGGCCTGCATGGCGTACGGTGAAGCCGACATCTGCAACGAGAAATGGTGGGCGGCGGCAGGGCCCACGGTCGTCAGGCGCACCTGATCGATGGTCCTGCGGCCGTATCGGAGACTCCCCAGCAGCACAGTGGCATTGGCGCGGCCGTTGCCGTGCGGATCCAGGTCGACATCGGCGCTGAGCTCATGGAGCCGTACGCCCTCATACGCCAGGTTGGTGCCGTTCAGCTTGGCCTGCAGGACGGGAGCACGTGCCTCGCCGCCCAGGTACCCCGCCGCCTTGAGCCGGCCGTGCGCGCGCTCGCTCAGCAGCGACAGATCGGGCACGTCGAGGACAAAATGCAGATCGGGGCGCTTGCCAAACCGTCCGTCGGCTTCCAGGTGCGTTGCGCCGAGCTGCACCCGCACCTGCTGGAGCAGCCAGTCGTCACCGGCGAGCGCGAGGCCGGCGCGGCCGCTGACCGGCTGGCCGCGGATGTTGCCGCTGAGGTCGGTGAATTCGGTCTGCAGTGAACTGCCGTGCCCGAATCCCTGGCCGCTCGCCCGCACCTGAAAATTAAGGTGCCCGCTGATCGTCGGCCGCAGCGCGGCAACGTTCATCCCGCGCATGGTGCCGGCGAGCGACCAGCGTTCGGCCGGCGACCAGCCCGCCTCGCCATGCAGTTGCGCCTGGCCGCCGTAGGCGGCCACCGTGGCGCGGGAAATGGCGAGGCCGTCGTGCGCCAGTGAGCCGCTGGCCTGGAATTGCGCGGGGGCCTGTCCAAACAGCTCCGCGTCGCCGCTGGCGTCCAGCGCGTAAGGGCGCAATCCGGCCAGCGAATACTGGCCCATTGAGCTGTGGAGCGGGGCGGCCCCGTCGGCGAGCGGCCAGCGAAAATCGCGCCACTGGCCATGCAGGTCCAGGCGCGGTTCATCGCCGGTCAGGTCAATGCGCCCGATGGCTTCGAGCTGGGCACCCGAGGAGCGGTGCGTGAAGGTGACGCGAGCGATGTCCAGTTCGCGCGCGGCGTATTGGGCTGCGAAATCGACCCCCAGCGGTCCGGCGCGCAGGCCCGGTGGGTCGAGTTCACCCTGCGCGCGGAAGCCATCGCGATCGCCGCTGAGCTGCAGCGTGCCGTGGATGGCACCGAGCGCATTCCCCGCGCCCCAGCGGTTGAGCTCGAGACTGCGCACCTGCGACTGGCCGTGCCAGTTCCAGGCGCCGCTCAGGGCCAGCGCTTCCCCGTGAAAGTCCGCGTTGAAGGGCGCGAGCAGCAAGCCGCTGATCGCGATGCGATCGAGGTCGCCCTCGAACTGGGCGTTGCCCAGCCACGCGGCCTGGCCCGGGACGTCCCGGCTCAGGCGCACCGTCCCCGCCAGGCCAATCGAATTGGCCGCACGCACGGTGCCGACGGAGCGCACGTCGAAGCCCGCGTAGCGCAGCCTGCCGTCCAGGATGCGAATCTCATTGGTGCCGAGCAGCGCTACCCCCTGCAGCTGGTCGGCGGCTGCGCTCGCACCGCCCGGCGCGATGACTTCGGCGTGACCCACACTGACATGCTCAGCCTGGATATTGAGCAGCCCCACCAGGAAATGGGGTTTCCACGGCGGTCCGCCGTTATCGCGATGCGGCCACACCTGCACCTGCACAGCGCCGATATCCGCCTCGGTCACGCGTATCGTCTGCCACAGCAGCGGCAGGAGCGCCACGCGCCCGTCGACGCGGACGGCGGTGACACGCACGCGCTCATGGTCGACCACGACCCGGTCCACGTGCACGCCGCCGTGCAGTGTGCCGCGTGCGCCGCTGATCGTGAGCGTGACGGGCCCCAGCCGCCGGTTCGCGAGCCAGACCAGCCGCTGCAGGCCGCCTGCCGTCCAACCGAAGTAGTAGATCGCTGCGCCGACCAGCAGGAGCAGCGCCAGCAGGGAAATCCACGAGGTATGAAACAGGCGGCGCATCAGAGCTTCGGTGAGATGTTCAGGTGCAGGCGTGGACCGGGAAGCGAGTCAAAGCCAGGCGCGCGCAGCGCCTTGGCGACGTCGATGCCCACCGTGATCACGGACAGGCGCCAGCGAAAGCCTACCCCTACGGACAGCGCGAGCGGATCGCCCAGACGATCAAAGGCGTTGCCGGCGTCGGTAAAGGCGGCGACGCCCAGATTGTGCGGCAGGTCGCGTTCGAATTCGACCGTGCCCGTGAGCAGCTGGCGTCCGCCGACGCGCTCGGCCACGAGGCGGTCGAAGGGCACGCCGGTGGGGTCGAGCCCCGTCTGCTCCACTGTGCGCAGCGGGGACAGTTCGTCGAGGCCGAAGCCACGGACGCTGCGATCTCCACCGGCAAAGAAACGGTAGGCGGCGGGCAGGTCGTCGAAATTCTTCACTGCGCTGACGCCGACTTCCCCGCGCAGCAGCAGGTGCCACAGGAGCCCTAAGTTGATCACGCGCTCGGTGCGCACGTCGAGGCGCAGGAAGTTGGACTTGGCGCCCAGGGCGCTGAGGGAGCCATCCAGATTGGCGTAGAGCGTGCGCGAGAACAGGTCCTCGCCAAGATACCCTTCGGGTATGGCCGCGATGGTGATGCTGGGGACGGCCAGGTTGTCGACCAGCCGGTTGTCGACGGCGTCACTGGTGACATCGTGGGTGAACTTGGTCGCCAGCACGCGCTGCCAGCGCCCCGTGCTCACGGTAATGCTGGGCGTGAAGGAGACCTCGCGCGTATCGATCTGGCTGCTGCTCACCGCGAATCCCGGCGTGGGAGCGATCTGGGTGGTGTAGACGTTGCTGTCAATGTACTGCGTCTGGTCGATGAACTGGAGCGAGAATTTCTCCAGCACCGGATCGCCGAAGGGTATGTCGTAGCGCCCGTTGATGTTCTGCGTGGTCTGTGAAGACTGGATCTGCACGCGCAGCCGGTGGCCGCGGTCATTGACGCGCGGATTGAGCCAGCTGATGGTGCCGCGCGCGCCGGTATCGGTGCCATAGCCGGCCCCGAAGGAGTAGCCATTGCGCGCCGCGGTGGCCGTGATGCTGATCGGCACGACATGGGCGACGCGATCGGGCGTACCGGGCCGCACCTCCACGCTCGAGAAGAACTGGCTGTCGTCGAGCGCGAATTGCGTGCGCAGGCGCTTGACCTCGTCGTACGGTTCGCCATCGCGGTAGCGCAGGTAGCGGCGGATCTGCGTCGCGCGAATCGCGGTCTGCTCGATGGTGGTGACGCCGAAGTAGTAGCGCTCCCCCGTGTCCAGCTCCAGATACACGCTGGCGCGGTGCGCGGCCGGGTCGACCTGCAGCTCGTTGCGCAGCAAGCGCGCGTCCAGATAGCCGTAGGTGGCAGCCGCCAGCTGCAGGTCGGATTTCACTTTCTCGTAGGCGCTATGCTCGAGCCGCGCACCCTGGCGGAGCGAGGGTGCGGCGGCGATGCGCACGAACACTGCGTCGCCGGCACCGGCACCATGCACGAGGACGCTGATCGTATCGAGCAGCACCGGTTCGCCCGGATCGATGTCGACCTGCACGCGCCAGTTGCGCTGATTGTCCATCGGCGTGAGCGTCGAATTGACCGTGGGTGCGTAGTAGCCGTACGGGCGCAGCGCGTCGCGCACCTCGCCGTCCACGCGGCGGTACAGGCGCGCGACCGCATCGGGCTCGATGCGGTCGCGGTCCTTGTAGCGCTCCAGACTGAGCAGCGCGAGCACATTGCGCCGCAGCTCGCTGTCGACGCCGTTGACCTCGACGCGTATCGCGGCCCACGCCGGAGCGCTGGCCGCGCCCAGCAGCAGCAGGGCGAGGGCCGGAAGCCTGGCGATGCCGCAGTGGCCTGGCCGGCGCGGGATCAGTCTCATCAGATTGAGAGTGGCCGGCAGGCCCATGGTTCCCTACGCGGCATCGAGGGCGGCGCCGGTGGTCCGCAGGTACCAGCTGTCGATCAGGCGACGCGCGATGGTGTAGCGCGGCGGCAGTACGCTCGCGCCCGCAGTGCCGAGTTCCGCCGCGGCAAACCAGCGCGCATGCTCCAGTTCGCCGTCGAGCCGGATCGGCACGGCGCTGTTGGCCGTGGCGTGGAATCCGAGCATCAGGGAGGAGGGGAAAGGCCAGGGCTGCGAGGCGACATAGCTGACCGAATTCACGCGCACGCCCGCTTCCTCGTAGACCTCGCGGGCCACCGTGTCTTCCAGGCTCTCCCCTGGCTCCACGAAGCCGGCCAGCGTTGAATACCGTCCCGCCGGCCAGCCGGGCTGCCGGCCCAGCAGGGCCCGATCGCCGTCGCTCACCAGCACGATGATGGCCGGGGCGATGCGCGGAAAAAATTCCGCGCCGCATTCGCTGCTGGTGCACTGCAGGCTGTGCCCGGCGCTGCGCGGTCTAGTCGGCGCCCCGCACACGCCGCAATGCCGGTGGCGGGCACGCCAGATCAGCAGTGCGCGGGCACAGGCCAGCACGGCCGCCTCGGGCTCGGGCAGCTCCGTCAGGAGCGGGCGCAGCTCCGCCAGCTGTGTATCGGCCGGAAAGCCCGTGGCGTCCGGGAGCGCATCGATCAGCACGCAGCGCGCACCACCGAACCACCCCAGCAGCACCAGTTGCTCCGGTTCGCTCGCCCTCACCAGCGGGTGTGCGCGGTCCAGGAAGGCAATGCGGGTCTCGGGGTGTCGTTGCACCAGGTGCTGGGTGCCACAGGACACCAGGAATCGCGTCTCCGGTTCGGCGAGCGCCTGCTCCACCCAGCCGGCCTCGGCGCGCGATTCCGAACGCCGCTCCAGCCAGGCGCCGCTGAAGGGGTTATCGGAGCGCTGCGTCGTCATCGGGCCGCCGTTTGCATGGCCCGATCTTAGCAGTTGGCCGAGATCCGCCCCTATGGCTGGGCGCTGCCGGCCAGCTGGGCGGTGCGCGAGCGATGGCGGGCCGGCGCCGGATTGTCGGCGGCCTCGCCCTCGGCGCAGCGCACGCAACGCGCCGGATGCAACGCATACGGGTCGGTGACCAGGAGCACGCCGCAATCAGGGCAGCCGCCGCAGCGCAGCTCCTGGCCGCGAGCCAGCGTCTCCACGAGCAGCACCGCGTGCTCGAAGCTGATCGCCGGCATGCTCACGAGGCTCCGGTAGGTCTCGTAGGCCTGGCAGAGCGCCGCCGCGCGGGTCACCCCGGCCGCCGGCCGCGCTCCCGTCCCGCCGTCGAGCAGGCCGAGCAGGCAGCAGATGCTCGCCAGGGCGGCCGCTTCCTGCCGCAACCGCGCCGTGCGCATGAAGAACGCGGACTGGCGCGGTGACTTGCCGCGATGCCGCGCCACCCGGCGGCCACCGTCCTGCAGGTAGGCGCGGTAGAGCTTGCGAATCCGATCGTCGGTGAGCCCGGTCCACTGGCGGGTGGTGTGGGTGCGGGCCTCGAAGCGGATGAAGTGCATGGCGATGTCGAGACGCAAGCGGTCGCGGCTGTAACGGTCGTCGGAGATGCGCACGGCTCCCTCCTGCAGGTGTTTCGGCTTGTAGGTCGAATTGGGTAAAATATCCCAAATTGGCCGCTGGCGTCCAAGCCCTTTGCACATCGAATATGTCGCCGGAACGCGGAGGAACTCATGCCTGAACTGCAATACCTCGACACCAGGCTAAGCTGCAGCTGGGATGCCTCCCTGCTGGCGCCGATGAGCGAGCTGAACGCCGAGATACTCGAGAGCCTGTTCGGCGCGGCGAGCGGCACGAGCGCGGCAGGGAACGGTGCCAGCCTGCGGTGGCGCTGGCAGGCGCTCGGCGAGCCGGCGCGGCTGCGCCTGGCGCGTTGCCCTTACCTGCTGCTCGACGCGGGCTTCTCCACCGCCGAGACCTGGGCCGGACTGCGGCGCGCAGGCGTGCACGAAGTGGCGCCGGCGTCCGCATTGCCCGAGGGCCGGGCGCTGTTCGCGGCCTCGCTCATCCGGCGTGTGCTGCATTTCGCCTGGCACCTGGCACGCAGCAACGCGCCGGGCGCCCGGATCGCGCTGGGCATGAGCCTGGATTGCGTCGCGGTGGTGGCCCGCTGCCGGCTCGTCGATCTCGAGGCGCTTGCGGAGCACCGACCGGCCTGGATCCGGCCCCGCTGGGCCGAACGGCCGGGCCTCTGGCAAGCCTGGCTGGAGAGCGCCGCGCTGGACTCGCCACGAACGCTCGAACGGCTGGAGCTGTGGGGACTGCAAGCCCTCGCTGCCGAGCTGCTCGCGCGCGGGCCTCCGGTAAAGTACCCGGTGGAAACTTGCGGAGACTCGCCCTAATATCGACCGCAATAAAGGTGAACCAGCGGTTCACTGCAAGGCGCGGGAGACAACCATGGTTCGTGCAGGGTTGAAAGTGCTGGCCACCGCCTTCCTGGCGGGCGCGGCCATGACGGGCGGGGTGCAGGCGGGCGAGAAAGACACCAAACCGCCGGAAATTCCGACCTGCGACAAGAAGATCGGCACGCTGGCCGTGACCGAACCGGAGAATCGCTGGTGGGAGAGATATCAGCTCGAGTCGCCCGAGGCGCTGATCAAGGTGTTCGTGTCGCAGTCCAAGTGCTTCACGCTGGTCGATAGGGGCAAGGGCCTGGCCGCCGCCGAGAAGGAGCGGGCACTGGCTGGCAGCGGGGAGATGCGCGGGGGCTCCAACATCGGCAAGGGCCAGATGAAGGCGGCTGACTACGTGCTGGTGCCCGACATCGTGAACCAGAACGCCAATTCCGGCGGCAAGCACATCGGCGGCATCCTCGGCGGCCTGGTGCCGGGACTCGGTGGCGTGCTGCTCGGCGGCATCAGCCTCAAGAGCAAGACGGCCGATGTGGTGCTGACCCTGACCGACGTGCGCTCCACCGAGCAGGTTTCCCTGCAGCAGGGCCACGCCAAGAAGACCGACCTGGGCTGGGGCGCTGGCGGAGGCGTCGGTTTCTTCGGCGGCTTTGCGGCCGGCGGCGCGAGCAGCTACGCCAATACCGAGATCGGACAGATCGTCACCATGGCCTACCTCGATGCCTTCGCGAAGATGGTGACCGACGTCAAGGCGATTGCGCCCGACGCCAAGGCCGACAACGTCTCCCAGTCGGTCTCCATGGCCAAGCCCGGCAAGCTCTACGAGCAGCCCAGCCTGAAATCCAAGGTGGTGCGCGACCTGGACCCGGGCATGACGATGTATCCGACGGGCGAAAAGCAGGGCATCTGGTGGAAGGTGACCGACGAACTGGGCAACGAGGGGTGGGTGCCCTCCAGCCTGTTCCAGCTGGCCAAGTAAGCCGCTCGAGCCTGCGCACCGAATTATCGATGCCTGCGCTGTCCGTTCGTGGCCTGACGAAGACCTATCGCAACGGTGTGCAGGCGCTGCGCGGCGTCGACCTGGACGTCGCGCAGGGCGATTTCTTCGCGCTGCTGGGCCCCAACGGCGCCGGCAAGACCACCCTGATCGGCATCATCACTTCCCTGGTCAACAAGAGCGCCGGCACTGCCAGCGTCTTCGGCTACGATCTCGACACCCAGCTCGAGCGCGCGAAATCCTGCATCGGCGTGGTCCCGCAGGAACTGAACTTCAACCAGTTTGAAACGCCCTACACGATCGTCGTCAACCAGGCCGGTTTCTACGGCATTCCGCGCGCCGAGGCGCGCGTGCGGGCCGAGAAATACCTGCGCCAGCTGCAGCTGTGGGAGAAGCGCAACGGCATCGCCCGCGGCCTCTCGGGCGGCATGAAGCGCCGCCTGATGATCGCGCGCGCGCTGATGCACGAACCGCGGCTGCTCGTGCTCGACGAACCCTCGGCGGGCGTCGACATCGAAGTGCGCCGCTCGATGTGGGAGTTCCTGCAGGACATCAACGCGCGCGGCACCACGATCATCCTCACCACGCACTATCTCGAGGAGGCGGAGAGCCTGTGCCGCAACATCGCGATCATCGACAAGGGCAGGATCGTCGAATCCGATCGCATGAGCAATCTGCTGCGCGGGCTGCGCACCGAGACCTTCGTGCTGAATGTGCGTACGCCGCTGGCGGCGGCGCCGCGCGTGGTGGGCTACGAGATCACGCGCGTCGACGACACCACCTTCGAGGCGGCCGTATCCAGCGAGCAGGGACTGAACGGCCTGTTCGCGCAACTCGCGACCGCGGGTGTCGAGGTGGTGTCGATGCGCAACAAGGTCAATCGCCTGGAAGAGGTGTTCATGCAGCTGGTCGAGAGCCGGGGCCAGGGTGGCTGAGTTGAGTGCAACGCCCGGCGCCGGCGCGGTGGCAAGCGACGCCCTGCAGTCGCTGAACGCCGCGCGGTGGACCGGCTTCAGCACCATCGTGATCCGCGAATATGGCCGCATCGTGCGCATCTGGGGCCAGACCCTGGTGCCCTCGGCGATGACGGCGATTCTCTACTTCGTGATCTTCGGCAGCCTGATCGGGCGGCGCGTCGGCCAGATGGGCGGCTTCGATTACATGCAGTACATCGCGCCCGGCCTGATCATGATGTCGGTCATCACCAATTCCTACGGCAACGTGGTCGCGTCATTTTTCGGCGCGAAGTTCGGCAAGCACATCGAGGAGCTGCTGGTCTCGCCGCTCCCCAACTGGATCATCGTCGCCGGCTACGCCGCCGGCGGCCTGCTGCGCGGCCTGATGGTGGGGGCGGTGGTCACCCTGGTCTCGCTCATCTTCGCGCGCCTCCCGGTGCAGCACCTGGCGATGCTGCTCGCGGCCGTGCTGCTCACCTCGCTGATCTTTTCCCTCGGCGGCCTCATCAACGCCATATTCGCCAAGAACTTCGACCAGGTGAACTGGATTCCGACCTTTGTGCTCACGCCGCTCACCTATTTTGGCGGCGTGTTCTACTCCGTGGCGATGCTGCCGCCCTGGGCGCGGGCGCTGTCGCACGCCAATCCGATCCTGTACATGGTCAATGCCTTCCGCCACGGCTTTCTCGGCGTCAGCGACGTGAGCGTGCCCGGCGCCTTCGCGATCATGGCGACGCTGGCGGTGGCGCTGTTTCTCATTGCGCTGACGCTCATGAATCGCGGCGTCGGCATCCGCGACTGAAACCAACGGAGAGCTCCATGCAAGATGCCCTGGTCACCACTGCCCTGACCCTGCCCGGCTACCGCATCGTCAAGACGCTCGGAGTCGTGCGCGGGCTCACGGTCCGCTCGCGCTCCATCCTGGGTAACTTCGCTGGCGGCATCCAGTCCCTGTTCGGCGGCAACATCACGATCTACACCAACCTGTGCGAGCAGACCCGCGCCGAAACGTACCGCCTGATGTGCGAGCACGCCGCGATCAAGGGTGCGAACGCGATCGTCTCGATGCGTTATGACGCCACCGAGATCATGACCGGGCTCACCGAAGTGCTGTGCTACGGAACGGCGGCGGTCGTGGTGGCGGAGGCGGATGCCGGGACATAACGCGAGCGCTGGGCCCCGCTGTCATGCAACCGTCATCACGCGGTCACCTCCTCGTAGTATCGCGGGCGCAGCATCCGGAGGATGAATCGCGCCCAGCTCGTGCTCGCCAGGTTCGACGACGCTGAATACCGGCTGTGCCGCGGCCTGAACCGCGCCGCGGCCTGGCCCGGCGTGCTGCCGCTCATGCGCGTCGCCAGTCGAGTGGGCGATGGGCTGCTCTGGTACCTGATGCTCATCGCCCTGCCGCTGCTCTACGGGAGCGCCGCGATCCGGCCGGTGCTGATCATGAGCGCCACCGGGCTCGCCGGGCTCCTCATCTACCGGCGATTGAAGGCGACCCTGGTGCGCGAGCGCCCCTTCATCCGCCATCCGGGCATCACGCTGGCGATGCCGCCGCTCGATCGTTACAGCTTCCCCTCCGGCCACACGCTGCACGCGGTGTGCTACACCTGCCAGGCGGTGGCACATTTTCCGGTGCTGGCCTGGCTGCTGGTGCCGGCGGCATCCCTGATCGCCCTGTCGCGCGTGGTGCTCGGCCTG
>JANXYA010000284.1 GCA_025350345.1 Gammaproteobacteria bacterium | reverse complement strand
TGTGCCTGCTGGCCGTGATGTTCATCGGCTGGTTCCGCACCGTGATCGGCGAGAACCAGCAGGGCATCTTCAACCTGGACGTCGACCGCTCCTTCCGCATGGGCATGATGTGGTTCATCTTCTCCGAGGTGATGTTCTTCGCGGCCTTCTTCGGCGCGCTGTTCTATGCGCGCACGCTCTCGGTGCCCTGGATCGGCGGCGAAGGCGTGAAGGTCTTCAACAAGATCTTCCTCTGGCAGAACTACGACGCTGGCTGGCCGACCAACGGCCCGGCGAAGCTCGGGCCGCGCGCGGACGGCACCTTCGAGGTGATCCCGGCCTTCGGCGTGCCGGCATTGAATACGCTGATCCTGCTGAGCTCGGGCGTCACAGTCACCATCGCGCACCATGCCCTGAAGTCAGGCAACCGCCTGCGGCTCAAGATATTCCTGGCCATGACCTTCCTGCTTGGCTTTTCGTTCGTCGCCCTCCAGGCGCGCGAATACGGCGAAGCCTACATGCACAGGGGCCTGCAGCTCGCGACCGGCATCTACGGCTCGACCTTCTTCATGCTCACCGGCTTCCACGGCCTGCACGTGACGATCGGCGCTATCATGCTCACGATCATCTGGCTGCGCACCCTGCGCGGCCATTTCACGCCGACGCGCCACTTCGCCTTCGAGGCAGTGGCCTGGTACTGGCACTTCGTCGACGTGGTGTGGCTGGGCCTGTTCGTGTTCGTGTACTGGATCTGAGGGCGGCGCCCGGAAATCGATTCAGAAGCTGCGAATCGATCGATCCCGCCCGTCGTGGGAAGTAACCATGTCGAATGAAAATGCGATCCGGCGCGAGATCGGCACCGTGGCGCTGATGTTCACGGGCCTGGGCTCGATCATCGGGTCGGGTTGGCTGTTCGGCGCCTGGCGGGCCGCGCAACTGGCCGGACCCGGCGCCATCTACTCCTGGATCATCGGCGCGGGGATCATCCTGTGCGTCGCCATCACCTATGCCGAGCTCGGCGCGATGTTTCCGGAGTCCGGCGGGGCCGTGCGCTACGGGCACTACTCCCATGGCTCGCTGGTGGGGTTCGTGGCCGGATGGGCCGCCTGGATTGCCATCGTCTCGGTGATTCCGGTAGAGGCCGAGGCTTCCGTGCAATACATGAGCTCCTGGCCCTGGGCCTGGGCGCAGGAGCTGTACCTGCACGCGGCCAACGGCCAGGGCGAGTTGACCGTGCCGGGCCTCGCGATCGCCGCCGCGCTGGTGGTGGTGTATTTCCTGGTCAATTTCTGGAGCGTCAAGGTGTTCGCCAACACCAACAGCGCCATCACCTTTTTCAAGCTTATCGTGCCCGCCGCGACCGCCATCGCGCTGATGTGCACCGGGTTCCATTGGCACAATTTCCAGGTCGGCATCCATGGCGGGCCGCACACCGGGAATATCGCCTCGATCCTCACGGCGGTCGCGACCAGCGGCATCGTGTTCAGCTACAACGGCTTCCAGAGCCCGGTGAACCTCGCCGGCGAGGTCCGCAAGCCAGGCCGCAGCGTGCCCATCGCCATCTTTGGATCCATTGCCCTGAGCGCGGTGGTGTACATCCTGCTGCAGGTGGCCTTCCTGGGCGCCGTGGCGCCGGAGCACCTGCAGGAAGGCTGGGCCGGGCTGGAATACAGCTCGCCGTTCGCGCAGCTGGCGCTGGCACTGAACCTCAACTGGCTGGCCATCCTGCTCTACGCGGACGCCTTCGTCAGTCCGAGCGGCACGGGCAGCACCTACACCGCGACCACCGCACGCATGATCTACGCCATGGAGCGGAGCCGGACGGTGCCGGAGGCATTCGGCCGCGTGCACCCGCGCCTGGGGATCCCGCGCCCGGCGATGTGGTTCAACCTGCTGGTGTCCTTTGTGTTCCTGTTTTTCTTCCGCGGCTGGGGCAAGCTCGCCGCGGTGATCTCCGTGGCCACGATCATTACCTTCCTGGTCGTGCCGGTAAGCGTCATGGTCTTGCGTCACACCGCGCCCCAGATGCACCGGCCGCTGCGCGTCGCGGGCTTG
>JANXYA010000282.1 GCA_025350345.1 Gammaproteobacteria bacterium | reverse complement strand
CGCGAGGTGGCGGCGCGCGGCGCCCTGGCGTTTTTCCCGCGCCCGGAATTCTGTACCGATAACGCGGCAATGATTGCGGTGGCCGGATTGCTGCGCCTGCGGAGCGGTGAGCGCGACTGTGCGGCCCTGGGTGTGCGGGCGCGCTGGCCGCTGGCCGAGCTGCGCCCGCCGCGAGCCGCGCAGCCTGCCGCGCCGGTGGCGTCAATGGGACGCGCATGAACAGCGGCAGCGGAGACCGGCTGTTCCTGCGCGCACTGGAATGCCAATGCGTCATCGGCTTCATCGACTGGGAGCGGCGCGTCCGCCAGAGCGTCCTCATCGACCTGGAGTTTCCCGCCGACTGCGCGCGCGCGGCAGCGAGCGACGCGGTGGGGGACACGATCGACTACAAGCAGGTCGCCAAGCGCGTACTCGCATTCGTGGGCGAGTCGCAGTTCCACCTCATCGAAACCCTGGCGCACCGCCTGGCGCTCCTGCTGCTGGCCGAATTCCCGCTCGCCTGGGTCAGGGTCAGCTTGAGCAAGCCGGGCGCGATCCGCCATTCACGCGACGTCGGGGTGAGCATCGAGCGGCACCGCGCCGAGCTCGTGTCCGCCGGATAGCCTCCGCCATGCCCAGGGTCTACCTTGCCATCGGCGGCAACATCGAGCCTGAGCGCTGCTTCGTGCTCGCCGCGCGCCACCTGCGGCGGCGCTTCCCGGGCATATTCTTCTCCGCCTGCTACCGCAATCCCGCCTTTGGCTTCAAGGGAGCGGACTATCTGAACGCGGTGGCGGGCTTCGACACCGAGGCGAGCGCGGAGCAGGTGCTGGCCGAACTGCACGCGATCGAGATCCAGTGCGGCCGGCGGCGCGACGATCCGAAATGGGCGCCGCGCGCCATGGACATCGACCTGCTGCTCTACGGCAACGTGGTGGCCGAGACGGCTGCTTACCGCCTGCCGCGGCCGGACCTGCTGCACCGTTCCTACATGCTGGCGCCGCTGGCGCAGATCGCGCCGGAGCTGCGCCATCCGCTGACGTCCCGCACCATGGCCGATCATTGGCAGGAGCTGGCGCGCGAACCTCACCGGCTCGAGCCGCTGAGCCTCGATCTGAACGCCCTAGCTGCCGCGCACGCTCCGGCCGCCGTCGACAGCGAGAATCTGCCCGGTGACGTAGGGTGCCGCGGTGGCGAAGAAAACCACGGCCGCGGCGATGTCGGCGGGTGAGCCGGCCCGCTGCAGCAGCGTGCGACTGATGATCTCCTGCTGCTGCGCTTCGTCCATGCCGGCTTCGGGCCACAGCACCGGCCCGGGCGCGATGCCGTTGACGCGCACCTCTGGTGCGAGTTCGCGCGCCAGGGCGCGCGTGAGGTGAATGAGCGCCGCCTTGGAGGTCGAGTAGGCGATGTAGCCGGGCAGGGCGCGCAGGCCGTGGATATCGACGATATTGACGATCAGGCCGCGCGCGCGCCGCAATGGTGCGCTCGCCGCCTGCGCCAGGAACAGCGGTGCCTGCAGATTGGTCCCGATCAGATCCGCCCACTGCGCGGGCGTCACGGTCGGCCACGGGGTGGGATAGAAGCTCGCCGCGTTGTTGACCAGCAGCCCCAGGCCGCCGAAGCGGGCGATCACCGCGTCGATGAGCCGCGGCGCGGCCTCGGGCTGGCGCAGGTCGGCCGCGAACACCGCGGCGGAACCACTGCGCTGCGCCTCGAGTTCGGCGGCCAGTGCCTGCGCCTCAGGGAGCGAGCGGTGGCAGTGGATCGCGAGTGTTGCACCGGCGGCGTGCAGATGTCTTACGATTTCCGCGCCGACGCGCCGCGCGCCGCCGGTGACCAGGGCGGTCTGGCCTGCGAGCGCGGGCGGGGTGGTTGCCATCGGGTTAGCTTATGACGCGCACGCCGGAATTCACAATGCCAGCCCTCGACGCCGCGCAGCGCGCACACAGCGCGGCCCTGCTGGCGCTGCTGCGCTCGCGCATCGAGGCGTGCGGCGGCTGGATACCCTTCGATGAGTATCTGGAGCAGCTGCTCTACGCTCCGGGCCTGGGTTACTACAGTGCCGGTGCCGCCAAGCTCGGCGCAGCGGGGGACTACACGACGGCTCCGGAGCTGTCCGCCATGTTCGGCGCCTGTATTGCGCGCCAGTGCGCCCCGCTCCTGCACAGCGGCGGCGAGCTGCTGGAGCTCGGCGCCGGGAGCGGCGCGCTCGCCGAAGTGCTGCTCACGCGCCTCGCGGCACTCGAGGCGCTCCCCGATCGCTACTCCATCCTGGAGACCAGCGCCGACCTGCGCGGGCGCCAGCAACAGCGGCTGGCGCGATTGCCGCCCGCGCTGCACGCGCGTCTGCGCTGGCTCGATTGCCTGCCGGCAGCAGGGCTGCGCGGCGTCATCCTCGCCAATGAAGTGGCCGATGCCCTGCCGTTCCAGTGCTACGCGGTGAGCGCGGACGGCTACGCCGAGCGCGGCGTGGCGCTCGATGGGCAGGGCGAGCCGTGCTGGTCGGAGCGGCCCGCCACAGGAGCGCTGCACACGGAACTTGTCCGGCTGTCGGCCTCACTCCCGCAGCCGCTCCCTGCCGGCTATCACTCCGAAGTGTGTCTGCGCCTTGGGCCCTGGGTCAGCGGGCTGGCCGCGGCGCTCGAGTGGGGCTGGCTGCTGTTGTTCGACTATGGATTGGGCCGCTCGGAGCTCTATCACCCGCAGCGCATGAGCGGCACGCTGCGCTGCCACTACCGCCATCGGGCGCACGATGATCCCTTCCTGCACCCGGGACTGCAGGATGTGACGGCCTGGGTGGATTTCACGCGCCTGGCCGAAGCGGCTACCGACGCGGGGCTGGCGGTGGAGGGCTACTGCACCCAGGCCGCCTTTCTGCTCGGGGCCGGCATCGACGCCGAACTCGCGGCGGCCGGCAATGCGCTGGATCGTGCGCGACGGGCAAGCGAGGCGCGCCAGCTCCTGATGCCGGGGGAAATGGGTGAGGTCTTCAAGGCCATGGCCCTGAGCCGGGGCTTGCCCGACCCGCCCGGCGCCTTTCGCGTCCAGGACCTGCGGCGATTGCTCTAGGTCCGGGCGGCCAGCGCCGCCAGGCGCCGCAAGCGCAGCAGCGCGGCGATCTCGGCGCCGCGATGAGCCTTGAGCTCGGCCTCGCTCAGTTGCACGGACGCGGCGGCGAGCCGCGCCGCGTCGAGCCGCCCGGCAAGTGCCTTCGCAGCGGCGGGGGACTGACCGGCGGCGCGCGCCCGGGCGTCGAGTACGGCGAGCCACTGGGCAAAGCGCTCGGGGCGGCGGAAGGCGTCGGCCAGCTCGAGCAGTCCCAGGAGCCATTCCGGATCGGCCGCGGCCTGCTCGGTCGGCTGGCCGGCGCTGAAAAGATAGGCGCCGAGGCGCGCAGCGAGCAGGGCCAGCTGGCGATGTTCGGTGGGCGAGCGCAGCCGCGTGCAGATCGCCTCGATGTCAGGGACGGGCAGGCCGGCCAGCAGTGCAGCCCAGCGCTGGGGCGTCGCCTTGGCGTCCTCGGCACCATTGGCTGCGCAGCGCAGTGAGGCCAGGGCGAGCGGCAGGTCCGGCGATTGCGCCAGCTCGGGCAGGATCAGCGCCAGCGCGCCGCAGTCGCGCAGCACTTCAAAGGCCCGCTCCGGATGGGCGGCCCTGAGCGCGAGCTCCAGCTCGCGCCAGACGCGCTCGCTCACCAGCGCGTTGACTTCTCCGGCGCTAACCATGGCGCGCATCAGCGCCAGGGTCTCCGGCGCCACGGTGAAGCCGAGCCCGGCAAAACGCGCGGCGAAGCGCGCGGCGCGCAGGATGCGCACCGGATCCTCGGCGAAGGCTGCCGAGACATGGCGGAGCAGGCGGGAGCGCAGGTCGGCCTGGCCGCCGAAGGGGTCGATGAGTGTGCCGTCGGCGCCGCGGGCCATCGCATTGATCGTCAGGTCGCGCCGGCGCAGGTCTTCCTCGAGCGTGACCGTGGGCGATGATTCGATGGCGAAGCCGCGATAGCCCGCAGCGATCTTGCGCTCGAGCCGCGCCAGCGCGTATTCCTCATGGGTATCGGGATGCAGGAACACCGGAAAATCCTGGCCGACTGCGCGGTATCCGGCACGCTCCAGTTCTGCTGGCGTCGCGCCCACGACCACCCAGTCGCGCTCCTGCACCGCGCGGCCCAGCAGCTCATCCCGGACCGCGCCACCCACGAGGTACACTTGCATCCGCGCATGTTAACCGAGCGTGGTGCCAGATCGACTTGCTCTCGTGCCGGGGCGTTGTTGCTGATGAGTTGCCTCTCTCTTTCAGGTTGCAGTGCCGGGTACCTGCTGCAGGCGGCCCGCGGCCAGTGGCAGCTGTTGCGGGCCCGCCAGCCGATCGAGCGCGTGATCGCGAGCCCCGCGACCGATGCCACCCTGCGCGCGCGGCTGGAACTGGTGCGCGAGACGCGCGATTTCGCCAGCCGCGAGCTGGCGCTTCCCGATAACGCGAGCTATCGCAGCTACAGCGCGCTGCACCGCCCCTACGCGGTCTGGAATGTCGTCGCCACCCCGGAGTTTTCAGTTGAACCGCGACGCTGGTGCTTCCCGGTCACGGGTTGCGTCGCCTATCGCGGCTATTTCCGCGAGGAGCGCGCGCGGCGCTTTGCCTCGGCGCTGGCGGCCAGGGGCGATGACACCCTGGTGGCCGGGGTGAGCGCCTACTCCACGCTCGGATATTTCGCCGACCCCGTGCTCGACACGATGCTGCAGTACGACGATCTGCAGCTGGTGGGCACGATCTTCCATGAGCTGGCGCACCAGCTGGTGTACGTCAGGGACGACAGTGAATTCAACGAGGCCTTCGCGATGAGCGTCGAGCGCGTGGGCGTCGAGCGCTGGCTGGTGGCGCGGGGGCGGAGCGGCGAGCTGGCGGCGTGGCGCCGCCGCCTGGACCAGCAGGCGCAGGTCCTCAATATCCTGTCCGCGGGGCGCGCGCGCGTGGCCACCCTGTATCGCGAGGCGCCGCCACTGCCACAACGGCGGCAGGCCAAGCAGGAACTGCTCGCCTCCATCGGCACGGAGCTGCGCGCCTACGAGCAGCAACAGGGACTGAGGAGCGGCTATGACGCCTGGCTGGATGCCGGGCTCAACAATGCGCACCTGGCTTCGGTCGCGACATATTTCGATTGCCTGCCTGGCTTCGAAAGGCTGCTGGTGCGGCAGGGTGGATATTTGCCCGCCTACTATGCGGCAGTGCGCGAGCTGGCCCGGGAGCCGGCGTCCCGGCGGCGGGCGCTGTGCGCCCGGCCGCCGGAAAGCTGAAGCGTCGCTGGCAGGCGCCGTTCAGTTCACTTCGACGTTGACACGCCGCGGTTCTGCAGCGGCCTGCTTCGGAATCACCACCTCGAGCACGCCGTTGTTGTGGCGCGCGCGAATGTCGTCGGCGCGGGCATTCTCCGGCAGGGAAAACTGCCGTACAAAATCGCCCGTGATGCGCTCGAGCCGCTCGAAGCCCTTGCGATTCTCACGCGCTTCGAGGCGCCGCGCGCCGCGGATCGTCAGCACGCCCTTGTCGGCGGTGACCTGGATATCCTTGGCTTCGACGCCAGGCAGATCGGCATGCACGGTGTAGCGCTCCGGCTCCTCATGCACGTCAACCGAAGGGACCCAGTTCGCCGCGGTGGAGCCGCCAGATGTCGAGGTGGCATGGGTGTCGCCGAAGAGCTGATCGATTTCGCGATGCAGCCGGCCGATCAGATGCCAGGGTTCGTAACGCACGATGTTCATGATGAATTCTCCATTCCTTGAAGCCGCCAGCGCGGCGCCTGCACCTGATGTGCGGCCAACGGCGCGGCTTTCAAGGCCGCAGGCTGTGCACAAGCTGTGCGGTAGTTGTGGGATTGGCGTGAACACCACATCTTGATTTTCGGGAGTCGCGCCGCCGGATGCCGCCGCAGGCATTTTTCTGTTGCACAGTGCGGCTAGGTATTTTGTAACTATATGATAATAAAGAATAAAAACATGAATCTGCGGTCCTCAGGAACCTTGACCGCGCCGGCGCGCGTGATTAGTCTCACTCCTTCCACCAACTATATCTTGTGGTGCTGGGGGCAGGAGCGCTGGCCGGTCCAATGGACGATTTCCGTTGGGAGCCGCGCATTCGTGCTGTAAAGGGGAGCCATCAGAGCAATGAATTCCGTGGTCAAGCTCGTGCACAAAGACATCAACACGATTGCCTTTCAAGAGGCGTCGCTCGACATCTGGGACAAGAAATACCGACTCACCGCGAAGGACGGCACGCCCATCGACGGGTCGATGGACGACACCTACAAGCGTGTCGCGCGCGCGCTCGCCGACGTCGAGCGTCCGGAACTGCGTGAGCAATGGTACGAGCGTTTCGTGTGGGCCCTGCGCCATGGCGCAATTCCGGCCGGTCGCGTCATCAGCAATGCGGGCGCACTCGAGCACAAGCCTTCTACCTCGACCATCAATTGCACGGTCTCGGGCACGATCCACGACTCGATGAACGACATTCTCGGCAAGGTGCACGAGGCGGGCCTCACGCTGAAGGCCGGCTGCGGCATCGGCTACGAATTCTCGACGCTGCGGCCGCGCGGCGCCTATGTTTCCGGCGCGGGCGCCTACACCTCCGGTCCGCTGTCCTTCATGGATATCTACGACAAGATGTGCTTCACGGTGTCCTCGGCCGGCGGGCGGCGCGGTGCGCAGATGGGCACTTTCGACGTGGGCCACCCGGACGCGATGGACTTTATCCGCGCCAAGCGCGAGAACGGCCGCCTGCGGCAGTTCAATCTCTCGCTGCTGATCACCGATGAATTCATGCAGGCGGTACGCGAGGACAAGGAATGGCGCCTGGCCTTTCCGCTGCGCCAGAGCGAATACGAGGCCGAGCGGCCGGACCTGACCGACCCCGAGACATTCGTGTGGCGCGAATGGCCGGCGCACGAGGGCTACGTGGTGGACGAGGCGGGCCTCGTGGCCTGCCGCATCTACAAGAAGCTGCCGGCGCGGCGCTTGTGGGACGTGATCATGTCCTCCACCTACGATTTCGCCGAGCCGGGATTCATCCTCATCGACCGCGTCAATGAGATGAACAACAACTGGTGGTGCGAAAATATCCGCGCCACAAATCCATGTGTCACGGCGGACACGCGACTGGCCACTCAGTTCGGCATGGTGCGCATCGGTGATCTGCATGCCAGCGGCGAATCACTGCAGGTTACGGTGGACAAGCGCGCACTGGGCGAGCGGCCGCTGGGTGTTGAGGTTCGGCCTGCCGTCCCGGCGTTCATGACCTCCGCGTCAGCGGATGTCTACCGCGTGGTCACCAAGGCGGGTTACGAAATCAAGGCCACGGAGTGGCACGAATTCTACACCGCGCGCGGCAAGATCAAGCTCAAGGATCTCGTGCCGGGCGATGAGCTGCTGATTCAATCCGGCAAGGGCCAGTTTGGCCAGGAGGGCAGCGCGCAGCTCGGCACGCTGCTGGGCCTGTTGACCGGGGATGGGCACTTCACCAATCGGGGCAAGGGCGAACAAGCCGCCGTCATCAATCTGTGGGGCGGCGATCGCGACTATGCCGAGACGGTGGTCAACTACATCAATGCCATGATCGCGGGCGTATCCGCGAAGCAGCGCGAATACCAGGTAAGCGCCGTGGCCGTGCCGCAGCGCCAATTGATCATGATCCGCTCAGTATTGCTGGCGCGCGTGCTCGAGCATTATGGTTTTTCCGCCAGAACCAAGCTGCGGGTGCCGGAAGTCGTGTGGCGCGGAAGCGAGGAGTGCGTCAAGGGGTATTTGCGCGCTCTGTTCCAGACGGATGGCACAGTGCAACGAGATGACAAGCATGCCTATTGCACCATCAGACTAGCGTCCAGCCATCCGGCGCTGCTGGGTGAAGTGCAGACGCTGCTCGCGAATTTCGGCATCTTCAGCCGCGTGCTCAAGCGTCGCGCCGCGAGCCGGCGTTTGCTGCCGGATGGCAAGGGCGGCAAGAAGCTCTACCAATGCAAGACCGATTATGAGTTGCTGATCGGTTCGCAGTCACGTGATCGCTTCATGCAGGAAATTGGATTCATCACTGACGCAAAGAATCAGAAATATGCCGAGTGGCGCGCACAACGCACCGACTCACGTAGTGAAAAGTTTCGCAGCAGGATCAGCGAAATCACCCTTGTGGGACGCGAGGCGGTTTTCGACACTACACAAAAAGACCGGAATAACCTGATATTTAATGGCCTTGTTACAGGTAATTGTGGTGAGCAGCCGCTTCCGCCCTATGGTTCCTGCCTGCTCGGCTCCGTGAACCTCACGCGCTTCGTGCGCGAGCCGTGCACGGCGCAGGCGCACTTCGACTGGGATGAATATCGTGAGGTGGTGCGCGTGTTCACGCGCGCCCTCGACAACGTGGTCGAGATCAACGGCCTGCCGCTCGCGCCGCAGCGCCTGGAGATCCTGCGCAAGCGCCGCCACGGCATGGGCTTTTTGGGGCTGGGCTCCACCATCACGCTGCTCGGCATGAAGTACGGTTCGCCCGAATCGGTGCAGTTCACCGAGGATGTCTCGCGTGAGATGGCACTCGCCGGCTGGGAGGCGGGGCTCGAGCTGGCGCGCGAGAAGGGGCCGGCGCCGATCATGAACGAGGAGTTCACGGTCACGGCAGAGATGCTGCGCAAGCGTCCGGAGCTCGGGCGCGACGGCTGGAAGGCGGGCGCGAAGATTCCCGGACGGCTGCTGCATTCTCGCTACAGCCGCTACATGCAGCGCGTCGCCGGCGTGGCCCCGCAGCTGGTCGAGCAGCTCGCGCAGGTGGGCGCGCGCTTCACGCACCACAGCTCGATCTCGCCGACCGGCACGATCTCCCTGTCGCTGGCCAACAATGCCAGCAATGGAATCGAGCCCTCGTTCGCGCACCATTATTTCCGCAATGTGATCCGCGCCGGCCGCAAGACCAAGGAGAAGGTGGACGTGTTCTCCTTCGAGCTGCTGGCCTATCGCGAGCTGGTCAATCCGCGCGCGCTGCCCGGTTCGACCAACAGCGCCGAGGCGCTGCCGGACTACTTCACCACCACCGATGATGTCACGCCGCGCATGCACGTCGATATCCAGGCGGCCTCGCAGAAATGGATCGACTCCTCGATCTCCAAGACCGCGAACGTGCCCACGGATTTTCCCTACGAGCAGTTCAAGAACATCTACCGCTACGCGCACGAGCAGGGCCTGAAGGGCTGCACCACCTTCCGCTTCAATCCGGAGGCCTTCCAGGGCGTGCTGGTCAAGGAACAGGACCTGAAGAACACCACCTACGTGTTCACGCTCGAGGACGGCACCGAGCTGGAAGTGCGTGGCGACGAGCAGGTGGAGTACGACGGCGAGCAGCACAGCGCCGCCAACCTGTTCGACGCCCTTAAGGAAGGTTATTACGGGAAATTGTGAGCATGACTACGCATATCGAAAAAAAGATCGTCAAGTACCGGGTCCGCCGGCCCGAGGATGCCGAGCTGCTCGCGGCCAAGGTGGCCGCGGAAGCGGACATGAGCACCGCACGCGATGGCCGCCGGGCCAAGGTGATCAGGCTGACCGAGGAAGTGCAGCGCCCGGAGGTCCTGATCGGCTCGACCTACAAGATCAAGACACCGGTGTCCGATCACGCCATGTACGTGACCATCAACGACATCCTGCTCAACGAGGACACCGATCACGAGCAGCGCCGGCCGTTCGAGATCTTCATCAATTCGAAGAATCTCGATCATTTCCAGTGGATCGTGGCCCTCACGCGCATCATCTCCGCGGTGTTTCGCAAGGGCGGCGACGTCACTTTCCTTGTCGACGAGCTGAAGGCGGTGTTCGACCCGCGCGGCGGCTACTGGCAGCCGGGCGGCAAGTTCATGCCCTCGATCATCGCCGAGCTCGGCTACGTCATCGAGAAGCATCTGCAGACGATCGGCCTG